>BPHE01000003.1:10809-254548 GCA_026003395.1 Vicingaceae bacterium | reverse complement strand
TGGGGGTGAATATGCAGTTTGCACAGTTTTATGGTGGAACATCGCTTCTTATACTTGTTGGAGTGTTGTTGGATACTTTGCAACAAATAGAAAGTTACCTGTTGATGAGGCATTATGATGGTTTGATGAAGTCCGGAAGAATAAAAGGAAGAACCTCAACCGGAATGGGAGTTCCTGTGTAGATAAAATATTGTTTGCAGGTGATTTACATTAAGACAGAAGAAGAGATAGAATTAATAAAAAAAAGTTCTTTACTTGTTTGCGAAACGTTGGCTTATTTGGCAAGTTTGTTGAAACCTGGCATAACTACCCTTGAACTTGACAAATTAGCCGAAAAGTTTATACGCGACCATGGAGGCGTACCTTCATTCAAAGGTTATCATGGATATCCATTCACTTTATGTACTTCTGTGAATGACAAGGTTGTGCATGGGTTTCCTTCAAAAGAGCCATTAAAGGAAGGTGATATAGTATCGATAGATTGTGGTGTTTTTTTGAATGGATTTCATGGTGATGTGGCATACACGTTTGCTATCGGAAATGTGAGTGATGAAGCCCAAAAATTAATGAAGGTAACCAAAGAAGCGCTCTACAAAGGGATCGAACAAGCCGTTGAAGGGAAAAGAATAGGAGATATAGGTTACGCCATTCAATCACATGCAGAATCCAATGGGTTTTCGGTTGTGCGTGAATTGGTCGGTCATGGACTTGGAAAAAATTTACATGAAGAACCGGAAGTGCCTAATTATGGAAAGAGAGGTCACGGAGTTAAATTATGTGAAGGAATGGTGATAGCTATAGAACCGATGGTTAATTTTGGAAGCAAAAAAGTAAAACAATTGAGCGACGGATGGACCATTGCCACTGCTGACGGAAGCTTATCTGCACATTATGAACATGATGTATGTGTTAAAAAGGACAAAGCATTGATACTTTCAGATTATACAAAAATTGAAGAAAATATATTAAAAAACGAAAATATTTATGGGTAAACAACCGGCAATAGAGCAAGACGGAGAAATTATAGAAGCACTATCAAACGCTATGTTTCGTGTGAAACTGGCTAATGGACATATTGTTACTGCTCATATTTCCGGAAAAATGCGAATGAATTACATAAAAATACTTCCCGGAGATAAAGTCAGAGTGGAATTATCTCCATATGATTTGTCTAAAGGAAGAATTACAATGAGATATAAATAAATTAAAATAAAAATCATAAATTTGCAGGCCATGAAAGTTAAAGCATCAGTTAAAAAAAGAAGTCCTGAATGTAAAATTGTAAAACGCAAAGGACGTGTTTATGTTATTAATAAGAAAAACCCAAGATTTAAACAAAGACAAGGATAAAATTTAAAAAACTATGGCAAGAATAGCAGGTATTGATTTACCCAGAAACAAGAGAGGATTTATTGCTCTCACTTACATTTATGGAATCGGACGCAGCTCCGCATTAAAAATTTTAGAAAAAGCAGGAGTGAATCCCATGAAGAAGGTTGAAGAATGGGATGACAAAGATATTGCCGGAATCCGTAAAGTAATCGGTGAAGAATATAAAGTGGAAGGTCAATTAAGGGCCGAAGTACAAATGAATATCAAACGCCTGATGGATATAGGTTGTTACAGAGGTATCCGCCACCGTGTGGGATTACCTGTCAGAGGTCAAAAGACCAAAAACAACTGTAGAACCAGAAAAGGAAAAAGAAAAACGGTTGCCAATAAGAAAAAAGCTACCAAATAGTTGATTTGTTATTCTAATTTAATATAAAGTTATGGCGAAAAAACAAGTTTCTACTGCACAATCAAAGAAAAAAAGAAAAGTTAAAGTTGATGCTGTTGGCCAAGCACATATCCAGGCCACATTTAACAACATCATTATATCTTTGACCAATGCCAATGGTGAAGTGATATCATGGTCTTCTGCTGGTAAAATGGGATTCAGAGGATCTAAAAAAAATACACCTTATGCAGCTCAAGTGGCTGCTGAAGATTGTGCTAAAGTGGCCTATGATGCCGGCTTGAGAAAAGTGAAATTATTTGTTCAAGGACCGGGCGCCGGACGTGAGGCTGCCATTAGAGCAATTCACAATGCCGGTATAGAAGTAATGGAAATAATTGATGTTACTCCTATACCCCATAATGGTTGCCGTCCACCAAAAAAGAGAAGAGTTTAAAATCATATAAATTACAATTTAAAATTTATTATTATGGCAAGATATACAGGACCTAGATCAAAAATAGCCAGAAAGTTCAGGGAACCTATATTCGGACCGGACAAAGCTTTGGAGAAAAAAAATTACCCTCCCGGCATGCATGGACCTAATAAAAGAAGAATGAAGCAGTCCGAGTATGCCATTCAGTTGCAAGAAAAACAAAAGGCAAAATATACTTACGGAATTCTGGAAAGACAATTTTCCAATATGTTTAAAAAGGCAACACACATGCCCGGAATCACCGGTGAAAATTTGTTGCGTTTATGCGAATCAAGACTCGACAATGTGGTATTCAGATTAGGAATAGCTCCTACACGTGCTGCTGCCCGTCAGTTGGTTACTCACAGGCATATTACCGTTAATGGCAATGTAGTCAATATACCTTCATATCAATTGAAACCTGGCGATCAAGTAGGTGTGCGCGAAAAATCCAAAACGCTTGAGGTGATTCGCAATTCTGTCGCCTCCTCCAATGTAAAGTTAGACTGGTTAAGTTTTGATAAAGCAACCATGACGGGTACTTTTATTAGCTATCCCGTTAGAGAACAAATACCTGAAAATATAAAAGAAAACTTAATCGTAGAGTTGTATTCAAAGTAAGAAATTAATAAAACAAAACCTATGGCAATACTTGATTTTCAAAAACCCAACAAAGTTATCATGCTTCAATCCGATGATTATCATGGCGTATTTGAGTTCCGTCCTTTGGAACCCGGATACGGTATCACCATCGGAAATGCATTAAGACGTATTTTGCTTTCCTCACTTGAAGGATATGCTATCAGTACAGTAAAAATCGAAGGCGTAGATCATGAGTTCTCCACAATCAAAGGTGTACTCGAGGATGTTGTAGAAATTATTTTAAATCTAAAACAAGTACGTTTCCGTAGACAATTAGAAGATACCAATTCCGAAAAAGTAACTGTGAGAATTAGTGGACAGGATAAATTTACAGCCGGAGATATCAATAAATTCACTACGGCTTTTCAAGTGCTTAATCACGACCATGTGATTTGTCATCTCGATCCAAAGACCTCGTTGACGCTTGAGTTGTTAATTACCAAAGGACGTGGTTATGTTCCGGCCGAAGAAAATAAACACTACGCACAATCTCCAGGTGTCATTGCCATCGATTCTATTTACACCCCTATTAAAAATGTAAAATATACCGTAGAAAACTATCGTGTTGAGCAAAAAACCGACTACGAAAAGTTAATTATTGAAGTTACTACCGATGGTAGTATACATCCTAAAGATGCTTTAAAAGAGGCCTCAAAAATTTTGATTTATCACTTTATGTTATTTAGCGATGAGCGTATAACTGTTGAACTTGAAGAACAAAAAGAGGTGGAAGAATTTGATGAGGATGTACTTCATATGCGTCAATTGCTCAAAACAAAACTTAGCGATCTAAACCTTTCTGTCCGTGCTTTGAATTGTTTAAAATCTGCCGACATAGAAACATTGGCCGACCTGGTAAGATATCAACGAAATGATTTGTTGAAATTCCGTAATTTTGGTAAAAAATCTCTGTCAGAAATCGATAATTTATTAGAGTCAAGAGGATTGCGTTACGGAATGGATTTGTCAAAATATAAATTAGATAAGGAATAAAGTTATGAGACACGCAAAAAAAATTAATCTTTTGGGAAGAACAGCCAGCCACCGGAAAGCAATGCTTTCAAACATGGCTTCTTCATTAATCCGCCATAAAAGAATTTTTACAACTGTTGCAAAAGCAAAAGCATTGCGCAGGTTTGTAGAACCTTTACTGACAAAGGCCAAAAATGATACTACTCACAATAGGCGTGTAGTATTCAGTTACTTGCAAGACAAAGTTGCTGTTAGCGAATTGTTTAGGGTTGTGTCACCCAAAATTGCCGAAAGACCCGGTGGTTATACCAGAATCATTAAAACCGGTTTTAGAAAAGGGGATAATGCCGAAATGTGTATGATCGAATTGGTCGATTTCAATGAATTGTACACTGCCGGCAAACCCGAGAAAAAAACAAGAAGATCCCGCAGAGGGGGGAAATCCAAAAAAACGAAAGAAAGCGTTGATGCAGTCAAAACTCAAGAATTAGAAAATTCCGCCAAACAACAGGAAGATAATACTGAAAATAACGAAGAAAAACCGGAAGAAAACAACAAAGAAAACGAACAATAAATTCAATGATTTTCAATCATCATAAAAGGATAAAGTTTCAAACTTTATCCTTTTTTTTTACAAAAAAATATAGAGAATGATTAAACGCAATAGACAAAAAGCGATTTTATTATTGGAGGATGGTACATGTTTTCATGGTTATGCTGCCGGCGCCATTGGAACCACATTTGGAGAAATTTGCTTCAATACGGGTATGACCGGTTATCAAGAAATTTTCACAGACCCTTCATACTTTGGCCAAATTTTGGTGATGTCGGTGGCTCATATTGGAAATTATGGTGTGGTAGATGAAGATACCGAATCGGATAGTATAAAAATTGCAGGCTTGGTATGTAAAAAATTTGCCGACCATTTTTCCCGTCCAAGATCAAAAAAATCATTGCAGGAATATTTTATAGAAAATGGATTAGTTGCCATATCCGATGTGGATACCAGAGCAATCGTCAGACACATCAGGCAAAAGGGGGCAATGAATGCGGCAATTTCTTCTGAAGAGTTAAATCCCGATAAGTTAATGATAGAATTGAAGAAAGTTCCTTCAATGACCGGGCTTGAATTATCTTCAAAGGTTACGGCAAATGTTGCTTACGAGGTTGATCCCGATGGCCCCGAAAAATACAGAGTAGCATTGCTGGATCTTGGTGTAAAAAGAAATATCATCAGGATGCTCACTTCGAGAGGTGCGCGGGTGAAAGTTTTTCCTATGCATACGCCTTTAGACGAAATGATGAGTTGGGGCCCTGATGGGTTTATGATTTCCAATGGACCCGGTGATCCTGCCGCAATGAAGGATACTATAGAAAAGATAAAACAAATCATAGATACCGGCATACCGGTTTTTGGCATTTGCCTGGGACATCAATTAATCGCTCTTGCACAAGGACTGAAAACGGTGAAAATGCATCATGGGCACAGAGGCATCAATCACCCGGTGAAGAATTTGTTGACCGGAAAATGTGAAATCACTTCCCAGAATCATGGATTTGTTGTGGACAATACCGATATTGAGAAATTAGAAAATATCGAAATAACCCATATCCATCTAAACGATAAATCAATAGCAGGCCTAAGATTGAAAAACAAACCGGTATTCAGTGTTCAATATCATCCCGAAGCTTCACCGGGCCCGCACGATTCGTCATATTTATTTGATTTGTTTTGTGAAAATATGCAAAAAGCAAAAGTTTCAGTTTAAATAAATTACTAAATTATCAAAAATTATGAGTTATATTTCACATATTCATGCCAGGCAGATTTTGGATTCAAGAGGCAATCCAACGATTGAAGTTGAAGTATATGCCGAAAATGGAATTATCGGAAGAGCTGCAGTGCCATCCGGCGCTTCAACAGGAATTCATGAAGCTGTCGAATTGAGGGATGGCGATCCGGGAATGTATCATGGTAAAGGTGTTTTAAAAGCAGTTCAAAATGTCAATCAAGTCATTGCAGAAGAATTAAAAGGACAATATTTATTCAACCAACGCAACATAGATCAGATATTGATCGAACTTGACGGAACAGAAAACAAATCCAATCTCGGAGCAAATGCCATTTTAGGGGTTTCTTTGGCTGTTGCCAAGTGTGCTGCTGATTCTATTGGTTTGCCTCTGTATCAATATGTCGGAGGAGTAAATGCTCATATTTTGCCTATTCCTATGATGAATATATTGAATGGAGGAGCTCACGCCGATAACGCCATAGATTTTCAGGAATTTATGATTATGCCGGTAAAAGCCAATTCTTTTTCTGAAGGATTGCGAATGGGCACAGAGATATTCCATACGTTAAAAAAAGTTTTAAAAGAAAAAGGTTATGCTACGAATGTTGGCGATGAGGGTGGTTTTGCGCCAAATATAAGAAGTAATGAAGAGGCAATAGAGTTGGTATTGATGGCCATTGAGAAATCGGGATATAAGCCCGGAGAACAAGTTTTTATTGCTTTGGATGCGGCGTCTTCGGAATTATGGGATGAGGAGAAAAAATGTTATGTTTTTAAAAAATCAGATAAAAGTATCTTGACTTCAGATCAGATGGTTGAATTTTGGGAAAAATGGGTAGCCAAATATCCGATTGTGTCAATTGAAGACGGACTGGCTGAAGACGACTGGAATGGATGGAAATTGTTGACCGACAAATTGGGCAATAAGGTGCAGCTGGTGGGAGATGATTTGTTTGTAACCAATACCAAAAGATTACAAAAAGGTATCCGAGAGGGAATTGCCAATTCGATCCTTGTAAAAGTTAATCAAATAGGCACGTTGACCGAAACCATCGAAGCGGTTGAATTGGCTCATCAAAATGGTTATACTGCCGTCATGAGCCATCGATCAGGAGAAACCGAAGATACTACCATAGCAGACTTGTCGGTTGCGCTTAATACGGGACAGATTAAAACAGGTTCGGCATCCAGGAGCGACCGTGTGGCAAAATACAATCAATTGTTAAGAATAGAAGAGTATCTTGGCAAAACCGGTTCGTATGGAAATTTAAATTTCTTGAAAAAGTTTTAAATATTTTAAAAAAGCCGTTAAATTAGTGCCCAATAAAAATAATATAAAAAGTTATGGATAGTATAAAATTAAAATTTGCAGAGAAGGCGCGCCCAATGGCAGAAGAAGTAAAAAAAATCATCAAAGAACATGGTGATTTTGTGATGGGCCAATATACTGTTGCGCAGGTATATCAAGGCATGAAAGGCATCGTTGGGTTGGTCACCGAGACATCGAAATTGGATCCTGAAGAAGGAATAAGATTTAGGGGGTATTCGATACCTGAATTAAGAAAAATGCTGCCCAAAGCACCAGGCGGTTCAGAACCACTTCCCGAGGGCATTTTTTACTTAATGTTGATTGGAGAAATCCCTACAGAAGAAGATGTTCATAAACTGTCCAATGAATGGGCCCGCCGATCTATTGTACCTAAACATGTATTTGATGTTATTGATAAATTACCGGCTTCTACACATCCGATGACCATGTATAGTATAGGAGTGATGGCCATGCAAACAGAATCTGTTTTTGCTGCTGCTTATGCCAAAGGTATCAGCAAAAAAGATTATTGGGATTATGTGTATGAAGATGCAATGAATTTGATTGCCCGATTACCAAGATTGGCTGCCTATATTTATCGCAAAAAATATAAAAACAATGAGCATATTGAACCTGACCATAGATTGGATTGGGCAGCAAATCTGGCACACATGATGGGGTATGACGACCATGACGTTAAACGCCTGATGCGTCTGTATATGACTATCCACGCCGATCATGAAGGAGGAAATGTTTCCGCACATACAACACACCTGGTAGGTTCGGCATTAAGCGATCCGTATTTGGCTTATGCTGCCGGTATGAACGGTTTGGCAGGCCCGCTGCACGGTTTAGCCAATCAGGAGGTTGTAAAATGGATATTGGAGATGCAAGAGTACCTTCAAACAAATGATCCTACTGAAGAACAAATTGCAGAATATGTGAAAAAAACTTTAAGTGAAGGAAAGGTAGTGCCCGGATATGGTCATGCCGTATTGAGAAAAACCGACCCCAGATTTATAGCCCAACAGGACTTTTACATTCAGTACATCAAATCGAAAGGAGTGTCTTCGCCATTGTGCGAGATAGTTCAAAAACTCTACAAGGTTGTACCACCTATTTTACAGGCTACCGGTAAAGTGAAAAATCCTTGGCCCAATGTGGATGCGCATTCCGGAGCATTGTTGGTACATTATGGCATAGTGGAATATGAGTTCTATACTGTGCTATTTGGTGTTTCGCGTGCATTGGGAGTATTGGCATCGCTTGTTTGGGACCGTGCTTTAGGTCATCCCATTGAGCGGCCAAGCTCAACAACCACTGAATTGATCAAAAAAATGATCGGTATTGCATAATCATTTTTGTGCATAAAACTTTTAAAGAAAAGGGTTGAAAAAAATTTTCAGCCCTTTTCTAATTTCTCAGGATTTTATTAAAGTAAATGACATGTAATAAATAAAGCGGATGTCTTATCCAATTTAATAAATAAAAAAACTTTTCATAATTTTGAATACAAATTAAAGGATATGGATTTTAGCGGAACCGGTGTGGCTATTGTAACTCCTTTTGATAAAAAAGGTTCGGTTGATTTCAGTTCGCTTGAAAAAATTTTAAAACACGTCATTGACGGGCAAGTTGATTTTTTGGTTCTACTGGGTACAACAGCAGAAACTCCTGTTTTGACCAAACAAGAGAAAAAAGATATCCTTGATTTTGTGTTGGAAAAAACAAAACATTCCAAACCGATCGTTGTCGGGTGCGGTGGCAACAACACTTCGGCCATAATCGAGGAAATGCAATATTTGGAAGTAAACCGTTTTGATGCAGTATTATCTGTTGCACCTTATTACAACAAGCCAACACAAAAGGGTTTGTATTTACATTTTAAAACAATTGCAGACAATTCGCCTGTGCCGGTGATACTCTATAACGTTCCTTCCCGAACCTCATCCAATCTCGAAGCTTCTACCACATTGCAATTAGCCGGTCATCAAAATATAGCCGGAATCAAAGAAGCCGGTGGCAATCTTGATCAAATAACAGCCATCATTCAAAACCGTCCTGACGGTTTTAAAGTTTTTTCCGGTGATGATTCTTTAGCCCTTCCTATACAATCTATTGGAGGAGACGGTCTGATATCGGTAGCGGCCAATGCTTTACCTTTTTTGGTAAGCAGCATGATTAAGCATACATTTGAGGATAATTACGACAAAGCGCGTCAAATTCATTTGATCCTGGCAGATTTTGTGAGAATGTTGTTTTGCGAAGGCAATCCTGCCGGGATAAAAGCAGCATTGGAAGCCATGCATTTGGCAAATGCCCACCTAAGATTGCCATTGGTGGAAGCAAGCGATGATTTAAAAAAACGTATTGCACAAGAACTGATAAAAATAAATGAAAAAATAACCACTTACCCGGTTTAAACTTAATGTTATGCAGATTATACCTTCATTTTTTAAAACTCGCAAACCTAAGCAATTCAATTATTCTCCCAGATTTTATGACGAACAAGCAGAGTTAAGGAGGGAAAGAAACCGTATGATAGCCCGGGAGATGGGAATTGTCGAAGATGAACCGGATCATCCCGATGCTGTCAAAGCCAGATTGAGAATGCATTGGCAAAATAATTTTGTTTCAAAACGTTCGCGCTTGCAAGTGCAACATAGAAATGCCAATCTGAGATTATTGGCTGTGTTGATTCTTGTTTTATGGGTTTTTTATAGATTCTTTTTTTAGTTAATCAGTGATTACTCTATTACTTGGAAAGAATTAATTCTACGAAGATTGTAAGGTTTTAGATTTCATTGGATAAAGAAGTTGCCAAAGACAATTTGGGAAAATCTTTGATTTCCCTTTTATCCGCTGTTATACGCTCCCGATAGGGACAAGGAGCGAAGCGACGAATAGTCTGCCGAAGGGGTCGCCAAATCATTTTTCTTTTACACATAAAAGATTTGTAAAATTTCCCTTTACAGGGGTGTATATCTCAAGTAATCTGGGAATATTAACTGGCTTTATTTCCTTATCTTGTTCGTTCACCTCATAAAGTTTAAAACCGAGCTTTATGAGTAATCTTAAAAATTCCTCAGGATCTGTGCCAAATCTTTTAAGTCCAATAGGCCAAAATTCTGTAACTATCTTGACTTTGACACTTTCAGATGGTTTTTTAAACCGTTCAATTTCTTAATTCCTTGATTTTTTGGCGTTTTAAGTTTTTATTAATTCCTTTTTCAAATTATTTGTAGTGCGAATTATGTTAAAAAATATTAAAAATAATTTTTAACAATTAATTGTTATACAAAACTTAAAAAATTTTTATCATCTTTGTAAATAAAATAACTTAGTCCGAAACAATTATGCCCTTCTTCAAGTTCGATAAAAAACCCCAAGGCACTTACATCCGTATCGTTGAAAGCTATCGCCCCAACAAAAACTCTACACCTCGACACAAAACCCTTCTCACACTCGGCAAAGTAGAAGACATTGATGTCCAAAAATTTGTCGCCCTCATCGTCCGCATTTGTCAAATCAAAGGCGTTCCACTGCCCGCCGAACTTCAAGACGTCTCTATTCATCACATCCAAGAAACCGCACGGCTTCAATACGGCATCGTTGCTATTATTCGTCATCTGTCCAAAGTTTTTCAATTAGATAAATTCCTTTCCTCTATCCAAAACTCTTCCCAAACACAATTCTCTATCATTGATATTTTGGAACTGATGATAGCCGACCGCATGCTGATGCCGTGCAGCAAATTATCTACATATCATCGTCAATCCGAGTATTTACAACACATTCCGCATACTCAAAAACAAACACATGCTTTGCAGCATTTTTACAGGACATTAGATGTCTTGGCAGACAACGAAGATGCGTTGAAAGAGCATTTGTTTAAGGTGCAAAGAAACTTATTCAGCGACGAATTGGAAGTGGTGTTTTATGATGTAACGACCTTGTATTTTGAGAGTGAGCAAGAAGACGAACTTCGGAAGAAGGGGTATAGCAAGGATCATCGTCCGCACAAAACGCAAATTGTATTGGGCGTGTTAGTGGATGGTTTGCGAAATCCATTGACATATCACATTTACGAAGGCAATCAATTTGAAGGACACACGATGGAAAAAGCGATGGAAGAAATGAAAAAGAAGTATGGAGTGAGCAAAATGATAGTGGTGGCAGACAGCGGGATGATGAGCAAGCAGAATATTGAGATGTTGAAAAAATTAGGAGTGGAATACATCATAGGCGAGCCGCTCAAACGATTGCCGGAAAAAGTGGTTGAAAAGATAATAGAGAGCAAGCAAGAGGAAATCAAAGCATTGGAAATAAAAGAGAAAAGAGAGGATGGAGGTGTTGAAGAAAAGATGTTGTGGAAAGAGATAGAAGAAGGCGGGAAGCGAATCATAGCGACATATAGCGATCATCGTGCGGCACGAGACAAAAAGAAACGGGAAGAAGAGATGAGAGAAGCACAGGCATTGGTAGAAAACATTGCCCAATTAAAGCAAAAAATGAAGCGGGGCAAAGGATTGAAATGGATAAAGTCAGAAGGCAGCGAAGAGATAAATTATGCGATAGATAAAGAGAAAGTAGAAAAGATCGCGAAGTATGACGGATGGAAGGGCATATCCACCAACAGCAATATGCCATCAGAAGAAGTGATAAGGAGATACTATGAATTATTTGAAGTAGAGCATTTTTTCAGAGCGATGAAGAGCGAGATGATGATACGCCCGATATATCATTGGACGCCGAAGAGAATAAGAGGTCATGTAGCGATGTGTTTTGTGAGTTATTTATTTTTGAATTACATCAGGATAAAGACAGGCGAGAGTTACGGAGCGATAAAAGAAGGGATAAGGAGCATGGAAGTATCAGAGATAAAAGATAAGAAAAACGGAGGGATGTATTACTTGAAAGGGAATATCAACGATACAGGCAAAAAAATACTGAAAACACTTGGAATAAAAGAGATAGAGAAAGATGTTATTGAGATAAAAGAGATGGAAAAATACATACAGGAATAGAAATGTAGTGCACAGCAAAAAATAATGATTGCTGATTATCAATTACTTAACATTAGAAAGTGTCAAAGTCAAGAAGAAGATAGAACGGTTAAGGAAATGGTAGTAGCTATTGCCACCAAAGTTGCTCTGTTTTTCATTTTTACTCATTTTTAGATATTAGAAAATATTTGTGTTAATCGCTACTACTATGATGCTTACACTCATGGCGGGACTTTAATTACATTGGAGCAGCGTCCAACTGCCTATCAGATTTAATGGTCATGTCTTTGTCCTGCTCCGCTTTTAAGTATAAACTCACTGCTGATTAAATATGCACCTTCGGTAACAACGATGTCACCTGGTTTTAATCCTGATGTAATTTCAATCCACTGCTTGTTTTGCACACCTGTTTCTACCATGCGTTGCTCAAATGTGTTATCATGGGCCAATACCCAAACGGTTTTCATCTTTTCCAGCAGTACTGCCGATTTAGGAACTGCCAGCACATTGGTAAACGATTTTTCGGGAACGACCGAAACCAATGTGCCGGGTATAAGTTTACCGGCTGAATTGTTTACCCTGATTTTAAGCAGGTAAATTCTTTTGCCTTCTTCTATTACCGGGTTGTAGTAAACCAACGTACCTTTGTAAACTTCTCCGGGATTACTTTCGGCAAACACCTGAAAGGTCTTGATTTCTTCAAATCCTGAAATTTCATTGGGATACAATTGCGCTTCGACCCAAACCTCATTGAGCGAGGTGATTTTTACAAGAGGGCTACCTTCTTCCACATACATGCCTTCGGTAATGTTTACTTCGGTTACATAGCCCGCTTCGGGGGAATAAAATGTAATGAGGGGACTTGCCTTGCCTGATGCTGCCAGTTCGGAAATTTGTTTTTCGGTTAAACCCCACAAAAGCAATTTATTCTTTGCGGCATTTAAAAAATCGTTGGTGAGTTTGGTTGTGGTGCTTACTGTTTTTGATTTTTGAAGCAAAGACAAGTATTCTTTTACTTCGGATTGCAGTTGCTCACTGTAAATACTGTAAATCGGACTTCCGCTTTTAACATATGCGCCTGTGGTTTTGATAAATAGTCTATCTATTCTGCCTTTTACACGGCTGCTGATGGTCTTTACCTGTTCTTCATTAATGGCAACTGTTCCTAAAATAACGGAAGATGATAAAATGTTTCTTTTTCTGACGGTATCTGTTTCAATACCTGCCAATGCCTGCTTATGCTTGTCAATGGTGATAATGTTGCCTTGCATTCCTGCATGGTCGGTTTCTTTCTTCTCTACTTTGATTAAAGACATATTACAAACGGGGCAAGCTCCGGGTGTGCTGCTCACAACGCTTGGGTGCATGGGACAGGTATAATAACTGTCTGATGTTGCCTCATGATTTTCGTGTCCGTTTTTACAACCTGTAAAAATGAATATTGTTATCAGAGCGGTTGAATAAATAAAATTTTTCATGTCAGTTTCCGTTTAAAAAAGTTTCACTGTCGGTCATCAAACCCGCTTGTTTTGCAATTTCTTCAGTAGGTGAAAGACCGCTTTTAATGATTGTCATTCCGTTGTTGCTTGCTCCAGCAATTACTTTCCGCACCTGAAAAACTCCCGCTCCATTGCGGGTAGTATCTGTTTTGACCCATACGTAAGCATTCAATCCGGTTTTGTAAACTGCCGATGAGGGAACTTGCATATTCTTGCTTTTGCTTAATGTAAATTGTGCTGTAACAAGCGAATTTATTTTCAGAGAATTGCTTGGGTTGGGCAACACAATCCTAACTCTTGCAAAACGCTGGTCAGTTTCTTCAAATGTCTTTTCAATCAAAGCAACTTTTCCTTTGAGCGGTTTTGAAGGATTGGTTTCTGCAATTATTTCAACTGATTGGTTTTCGTGAATTTGATTTAGATATTGATTTGCAACTGAAACTAATGCCCAAACTTCTAGCAAATCATTTACGCTGAAAAGTGTTTGCCCTTCGTTTACATACATACCTTCACGAATTTGGGAAGTAGAAGCAGCATAAGAGCTTTCATTGTTAGTATTCTGCTGCATACCCATGTCGTTCATTGCCGATGTGCTTTTTGCAGTAGTGTTTTGCTGCGATGTTAAAGCATTGAAAAAAACATATCCGTTTGAAGGACTGAAAACAGAAACTGTTAGGGCAACTGCTCCCTTTTTTTCTAACTGCCCAATCTGATTTTCGGTAATACCGAGCAGACGTAGCTTTTCTCTCGACTTTTCTATTAAATAATTATCTGCACCTGATTTGATAAGAAAAAGATGTTCTTCCTGAAAGGTGCGTAAGCCCGGGCTATATATGTCCATGATTTTATCGCCTTGCTTTACGTATTGGTTGCTGAATTTAACGTATAGTTTCTCAATCCTTCCACCGAAACGGGCTGCAACAGATTGATTTCTGTTTTGAGCGAGGGTAATAAAGCCTTGTGCCTTCTCGGTTTGTCCACTGTTGCCTGATTGCAGTCTAAAGGTTGCCTGATTTGACAAGACCAGTTTGTTGGGTGAAACCGTTTGCACCAATTCTTCCTCTACCAACTGCAATTTCATTTTGCAAACAGGACAGTTGCCGGGTTGCGGATAGGTTTTTTCGCCTTCGCAGCGCATAGAGCAGATATAATCGCCTTCGGTCTGAACATGATTTTTATGCCCTTGTTCGCTGTGTTCGTTTTTGCACGATGAAAAAACCGACACCAAAAGCAAAAAAAGTATGATGCTTATTTGACTATTTAATTTCCCTCTCGTATTCATATTCTGCTTCTAATTTTAAGATATTAAACAACTTGTCATACGCTTCCAGTTTTTTCATCAGCAACATTTCCCATGCATCGAGCAGCACAAAAAAATCGCCTGTGTTTTGTTTGTATGCAAGCAGGTTGGCTTGCAGGTTGTTTTCATAAGCGGGAATAATGTTTTTGATGTAGCTCTGATATTGTTCGTTTTCGTAATTGAGCATGGCGAGTTTTTCGGATAACATTCTTTTTGCCATCAGTTCCATTCTTAGTTTCTCCTGTTCCATTGACTGGATTTGAAAGCCAATGGATTTTGTTTCTGACCGATACATTTTTGAAGCCCAAGGCACGATTGGAAGTGTCATCATACCCATGACTGACCATTGATTGGGCATACCAAACATTTGCATGTGTTCTACTCGAACTCCAAAATCAGGACGGTTTCCAATTTTCATTACTTTCTGTTCCAACTTCATCGACTGAATGTAATTTGACATGACCGTAATATCACTACGGTTAGAAATGCTTACAGTATCTGCAATACTGAATAGGTAGTTGCTTGGCGAAATGAGTGTATCAATCTGAAATGGCGTGTTGACATCACGAACCATCAGCGTGTTTAATCCGATATTGCTTTCTGCAATCACGCTGTTAAGCATCACCAGCATATTTTTTAATTCGGCTAAACGGGCTTTTGCTTTGTATATCGTTTGCAGTTGTGACTGGTTGTTGGTGAATTTTTCTTCGGATGTCGTGATGAGCAATTGAAGTATTTCTTCACTTTCTTTCAGAATGCGTTGTTTTTTCTCGGCTACATAACGGTTGTAATACAGAATTTTTGCTTCGCGCCTCAGTTCGTTTTTAGTCCATTCGCTTTTTGATTTTTCAATTTCAGCTAATGAACTGATGTAACTTTTCTTGGCGTTCAGTTTGCTTGGATTGGGTATCATCTGTTCAACGGAAAAAGCAATACCCGCCTGGTTCATTGGGTCGTTTTTTTCTTTGAGCATGGAGAAGTCGTAAGGGAAACGCATGATGCCTGTGGAGAAGGTAGGCGGCATCCATGATCTTGCACCGTCTGCCTTTGCTTGCAGCGATTGAATGTTGTATTGATACTGAATGATGGACGGGTAATTTGTTTCGACCTGCTGCAACAGTTTTTCTAATGAAATGTGCGTAGTGTCCTGTGCCTGTATTTGATGCAGACAAATCAATAATGTTATTGTTGAAATTACTTTTTTCATGGTCTAAATGTGTTTTAGAATAAAATCAACCCGTTCTTCCGGTGGCAGAACCGGCACATGAACAATAGGACAAGGAAATGTTTCATACACCTTTATAATGAGATTATGAATTCGGATTTGTTCTGCTTCGTCTTCTAAACGGGCGTAATCATTAATTAAGGGCAAACGAGCTAAAATGAATACTCTGTTGTAACAATATTTATTACACTGCTCTATTAATCTGTCGTCATATTCCAATCCTAAGAACTGATAGTAAGCCATTGCATCGGGTAACGCCCTGTCTAAAAAAACCATTTCGTTTACATCCAATGTTCCTTCTTCCTCAATTTGCATGTTTAAGACAGCTAATTGAAATTCTTTTTTGTTTTCCCGGATTTCCTCAACGGATTTCCCCGTTATCTTTTGGGTGTCAATGTAGTGCCTTGCATGTTCTATCGTGGTTTTATAACCTCTTTCAGAAAGAATGTTTATTACTGTGGTCTTACCAGTGCAGGGACCTCCGGTAATTACATTCCAGTTGGTAATGATTTCTTTGTGTTTCATAGATGTCAATTCTTTAATTCAAATTCTTCTTTCTGATTAAGGACAGGAATTTCACTATCCCATTTATAAACTTCTTTTATTTTTTCCTGCAATCCCTTTGCGCCATCCGCTTCGCTGTGAACAATGAATATTTTATGGGGCTTGGATGTTAATTTATTCATCCAGTCAATCAGTCCATTTTGGTCGGCATGACCGGACAACCCTTCTATATTTTCAATGTGGGCTTTAACCTCATAGAATTTACCTCTCATTTTTATTTCGGTTGCGCCTTCCAGCAAAGCCCTACCTCTAGTTCCTTCCGCCTGAAAACCTACCAACAGGATGGTTGCATTTTCATCACCTAAGTATTTTTCAAAATAAGTAAGCACTCTACCTCCTGCCGCCATTCCGCTTCCGGCTATAATTATTTTGGGATTGTTATCCTCTGCAAGTGCGTAGGTTTCATCGACACCTTTAATCCTCTTGATAGTATTGCACATTTCAAAACATTCATCGGGAGAGAGTTTATGCCATTCGGTATTATGGTGAAAAACTTCCAAAACATTTCTTCCCATAGGACTATCCATATAAATAGGTATATCGGGAATTTTATTGGTCTTTTTTAACTGCCAAAACAGATACATGAGTAACTGTGTCCGCTCTACCGAAAAACTCGGTATGATGATAGTGCCGTTTCTTGCCATGCAACGATTAATAAGTTTTTCCAAGTTGTTGATAGCCGGTTCGGTAGGATGAAGACGGTTGCCATAAGTGGCTTCAATAAATAAAACATCCGCTTTTTCAGGCTTTTCCGGTGGAAACAAAAGTGGGTCTATCTCCCTGCCAATATCACCGGAAAAAACCAATGTTTTTTCGCCAATCTGCAATTCAATAAATGTAGCACCAATAATATGTCCGTTGTATCGGAAACGGTATCGGATATGCTCGTTAATTTGTAACCATTGATTGAGGGGTTGCGGTTGAAAAAGCGGCAAAGTATTTTCCACATCAGGCAAGCCATAAAGCGGCAAAGCGGGCTTGTGTTTTGAGTAGCGGAATTTGTTCGCTCTCTCTGCATCTTCTTCCTGAATTTTTGCGCTATCCTTTAATATTATTTCTGCAATCTGCAAGGTTGGCGATGTGCCATTAATTGTTCCGCTAAAACCATGTTTTACTAATAAAGGAAGGTAGCCCGTATGGTCTAAATGGGCATGTGTAAGCAAAACCACATCAATAGTTTTTGCCGAAACTGCCAATGGTTGCCAATTGAGTTGCCGGAGTTCTTTTAAACCCTGAAACAAACCGCAGTCAATCAGTATTTTTTTACCGAAAGCGGTAATAAGGAATTTGGAGCCGGTTACCGTTCCGGCTGCACCTAAGAATTGAATTTTTATGTTGTTATAGTTCATCGTCAATGTTTTTATTTATAAAAAGTCTTTTCCAAAAATGTTTCACACAGTGCAGCACATTCATCCATTACTTTTTGCAATCGCGGTGGCTTTACGCCAATACTTTGAAGCAAAGCGTGATTGTGGTGCAGGGTTTTACACAGTACTATTTTTTTATCCAGCAATTCTTGCTTTTCTCTATGGGTAAGGGTGGTCAAACAGGTTACGGGATGTAAGCCCGAACTGTCAATCCAATCTTTCAATCCGTTGTTTCTCGGGTAATCCCATCCCACTAAATTCATGTTCATGCACCTTCCGTATTGTGCTGCATCTTCTGAAAAGCGGGTGTTTGTTACCACCCAACCCTGATGGAATTTTTCGGCATGACCATCCAACTGCTTCCATTGCTTTTCCACATCCAAAAATCTTGACTGTATGTAGAGTGGGATTTTTACATCGCAAACATAGCCCTGCCGATTATGGAATTTGCACTCAATCATAAAATGGTGTTCGTCTTTTTCGGCAATCACATCTATTTCATGGTTTACACAATGCCCTTTTACAATTACTCCCACTTGCGTTTTGTAACCTCTATGTTTTAAAAGTTCGCCAACAAATTGCTCAAACGGAAAACCGGAAGGTCCCAATTCCATAATGGCTTGTTTGAGTTTATAACGTGCTGCTGCCGGACGGGAATAATTTCTCAGCAATCGAAATGCAGTTTTGTAAATCTTTCGGGTGGACATTCCTTCTACCAGCATTTCAATTACTTCATTGGTAATTTCATCCGCTTGTTCGGCATTAGCTCCTGAACGCAACAGTGATTGTTTCAACTTTCCTTTATTGAAAGGAACAATTTCGCCTGATGCCTTCGTAATGTTTATATTTTCAGTATTAATCTTCATCGTGTATTAGGTTTGTGCGTTTTAAAAATTGAATAACCAAGAGCGAAATCAAAGCAGAAGCAATAACTACCAACCAGTCTTCTAATTTAAGCGACTGAACATTCAATGCTTCACGAACCGGGGGAATAAAAAATACAGAAAGCACAATGAGCAAACTTGAAACCAGTGCATACCACACATATTTATTGCGAAATACTTCGGATTTGAAGAAAGATGTTTTAACCGATGCCATATTGAACACATGGAACAACTGGCAAAATATAAGTGTGAAGAATAAAATGTTGTTGCACAATTTCGGGTCAAAGCGTTCGCCTGTATGCAAAACAATTTGACTAAAGAAAACTGCTCCCAAGGTGCAAACGGAAATGATTGCCGCATAAACCCATACGGCATACCACTGTCTTGTTTTTAAAAGTGGTTCAGCAGGATTTCGGGGTTTATGCTTCATCACAAAAGGACTGCCTTCGCTTACTCCCAAAGCAAGGGCGGGCAATACATCGGTTATGAGATTGATAAAAAGTATTTGCAGTGGAATTAATTGAAAATGCAGGTTAGACAAAGCTGTCAATGACACAACAAACAATTCGCTCATGTTGCAGGAAAGCAGGTAAATGACAAATTCCTGAATGTTTTTGAAAATAACACGACCTTGTTTAATGGCGAGAACAATGGACGAAAACTTATCGTCTTTCAACACCATGTCTGCTACTTCCTGAGCCACTTGTGTTCCTCTCACTCCCATTGCAATGCCGATGTCTGCCTTTTTTAAAGCAGGGGCATCATTCACTCCATCGCCTGTCATGGCAACTATATTTCCATTCTCCTGCAATACCGTTACCAAATCTAATTTTTGTGCGGGAGTTACCCTTGCAAAAACAGATGTATTGAGCCAAAGTTGTTTTTCATTTTCGCTCAATTGGGAAGCGGGTTTCATTTCTTTTCCGACAATTGGGGCATTGTTTTCAGAAATGCCTAATTGATTAGCAATGTAATTGGCAGTAGCGGGATGGTCGCCTGTAATCATTACGACTTTAATACCTGCCTCTTTACATTCTTTGATGGCATCAAACACATCTTCGGCTGGAGGGTCCATCATGCCGTAAAGCCCCGCAAAAACCAAATCGGTGGTAAGCGAAATATCTTTTGAGGATGCTTCCTTATATGCTCCGGCTATTACCCGTAAACCGGATGCTGCCAATTGTTCCGATTTTTCTTTCCAATGTTTTCTTGTTTCTTCATTCAGCACTTGAATTTCGGAAGCGATAAGAATATGGCTGCATTGTTTAAGGATTTCTTCTGCCGCGCCTTTGGCATAAACAATATATCCATTGTTTCCGCTATGCAGCGTTGCCATCATTTTTGTTTCCGATGAAAACGGGACTTCATCTATTTTAGGAAACTGCTGTCGCAACTGCTCAATATTCTCTCCGTTTTTGTGTGCATATTTCAATAAGCCCGTTTCCAGCGGGTCGCCAATTTCTTTTATTTCGTTTTCTGAAATCTGAATGGATGCTGTGTTGCATAAAACAGCGATTTGCTGCATGATTTGTTTGTTCTTTTCAGAAGTTTCATCAGCAGGGATTAAGTCTGTAACCTCTATTTTATTTTGTGTTAGTGTTCCTGTTTTGTCGGTGCAAATAACAGTTGTGCCGCCAAGGGTTTCCACCGCTGAAAGTTTTTTTACAATTACATTGTGCTTTGCCATTTTCATCATGCCCTGCGCTAATGCGAGTGTTGCTACAATGGGAAGACCTTCAGGGATAGCTGCTACAGCAAGGGCAATAGCTGTTTCGAGCATTTTCAGATAATCGCCATGCGTGAACATTCCGACAATGAAAATCAGCACTACTAAAGCAACCGTAATGTAGATGAGTTTACGGCTAAAAACCTGTAACTTTTTTTCGAGCGGTGTGGCTGATTGCTCGGCACCTTGCACGAGATGAGCAATTTTTCCCAATTCGGTTTTCATTCCTGTTGCCGTTACCAATGCAGTTGCATTTCCGTTGGTAACAAAAGTGCCTTTGTGCAGCATGTTGGTTCGGTCGGCAAGCGGCACATCTTCCGAAAGTTCGTTTGCGATTTTTTCAACGGGCATGGCTTCACCCGTAAGCGATGCTTCATTTACTGAAAGTTGCGTTGCATTAATAATCCTTGCATCGGCAGTAATCATATCGCCTGCCTCAACAAATAATATATCGCCCGGAACGACTTCTTCGGAAGAAATTTCAGTTAACTTACCATCCCTGAACACTTTTGCCGGAACACTTGCCATTTTTTTAAGGGCATTCATGGAGCGTTCTGCCTGCATTTCCATCCAAAAGCCAATGCTCGCATTTACGAGTATTACAAGCAGAATTGCGGTTGCATCCAAGTATTCCTGAAACCAAAATGACATGGCGGCTGCAAACAGCAGTAAATACACCAAGAGGTTATTAAATTGAGACAGGACTATTTTCAAGGGATGTTTTCCTTTATCGGATTGAATAGTGTTTCTGCCGTATTGTGAAATACGGTTGGCTGCTTCAAGTGAATTTAATCCTTTTTCTCTATCACTACCAAGTTCAGTGATAAGTTTTGTTACAGGGATTGTATGTGCGCTTACTGTTTTCATTAATCTTTTATTTCAAGGTATTCTACTTTGCCTCGTTTTTTCAATTCATATTCTTTCACCAACTGATAAACCACAGGTAATACGATTAACACGAAAAGTGTAGAGGTAATCAACCCGAATACAAAAGGAATGGTGATGGGTTTCATTACATCGCTTCCCACGCCTGTTGCCAACAGAATAGGCATCAGTCCAATCATGTCAGCCATTACGGTCATTAGTTTGGGTCGGACACGCATTACTGCGCCTGAAAAAACGGCTGTCTGAACTTCTTCGTGTGAAAGTTCTGCGCTTCCCTTTTTATCCACTGCATCGTGTATGGCTTCATTCATGTAAACGAGCATCAGTACACCTGTTTCTACTGCTATTCCAAACAAGGCAATGAAACCTACGGCAACAGCAACGGAAAAATTCACTTCAAAAAAATACATGGAATACACACCACCGATTAAAGCAATGGGAATACTGGAAAGCACAATGAGCATTTCCTTGACAGAATGAAAAGTGAAATACAACACAAAAGCGATAATGAGAAGGGTGATAGGAATGATAATTTTTAATCGTTTTTCTGCACGGACTTTATTTTCATATTGTCCACTCCATTCTATGAAATAACCGTTGGGAAGTTTTTCAAAGGCGGCATCAATTCGTTTTTTGGCATCGTTTACCACACTGCCCATATCTCTGCCGCGCACATTGAACAGAACCGTTCCTCTCAACATCGCATTTTCAGAATTTATCATGGGCGGCCCCTCAGAAATTTCAATATCTGCGACTGCCGAAAGTGGAACAACGCCATAGTTAGCGGTTTGAATAGGTATACGTTTTATTTCTGAAATATCACTTCTGAAATCCTGTGCCAAACGCATAGAAACACTGAAACGCTGACGCCCTTCAACGGTTTGCGTCAGCGGCATTCCACCCAATGCCATTTCAATAATCATATTTACTTCTTCAATAGAAAGATTGTAGCGGGCAATTTCCTCCCTCTTAATTTTTACATCAAGGTATTTGCCTCCTGTGAGTTGCTCTACATATAAATCGGTAAGACCTTCGATGCCCTGTAATGATTTTTCAATTTGCCTTGCAATGTTGTAAATAGTATCTAATTCTTGTCCATATATTTTTATTCCGATGTCTGTTCTCACTCCGGTAGAAAGCATGTTGATTCGGTTGATAATAGGTTGTGTCCAACCGCTGGTAACACCCGGTATCTGCACCTTATCGTTTAACTCTGTGATGAGTTTTTCGGTAGTCATTCATTTGCGCCATTCCGATTTTGGTTTTAGTAAAATAATACTTTCAATCATACTCATGGGTGCATTGTCGGTAGCGGTATAAGCTCTTCCTGCTTTTCCCAATACGTTTTCCACTTCGGGAACAGACATGATGAGTTTGTCCTGCACCTGCAAAATACGTTTGGCTTCGTTGTTGGAAACATCAGGAAGTGTAACGGGCATAAACAAAAGAGAACCTTCGTCTAACGGTGGCATAAATTCCGAACCCAAACGCACTACAAAAGGAATGCTACCCACCACGATTAAAGCAGCAATAGCAATTACCGTTTTTTTCCAATGCTGGCAAAGGCGCAAAACAGGGCTGTATATTTTTATAAAGAAATTTGCAACGGGGTTTCTGCTTTCAGGAATGAGCTTGCCTTTCATTAAAGAACGCAACAGCATTGGGACAACAAATAATGATATAATGGCGGAGCCAATCATAGTAAAGGTTTTTGTCCATACCAAAGGCGAAAACATTTTCTTTTCCTGCCCTTCGAGAAACAATATGGGAGAGAATGAAATGAGCGTTACCAATATGGAAAAGAAAACAGCCCTTCCAACGGTGCGTGATGAGCGTTCAATAATTTTGATACGCTCTTCCTCGCTGAGTTCTTTTGTATTTCCTATTCTTTGCTTTTCCATTATTCGTCTGTTTTTAAAACTGCCTTTACCAAGCCTTTGTAGGCATTTTCAGTCATTACAATTCCTGCATCTACCAAATCGCCAATTGCAAGCGCAATACCACCCAATGACATAATGTTGAGTGAAATGCCAAATAATTTCACCAACATAAAGCCAATCAGCACCGATAAAGGAATGGTAACAATGGCAACTACTGCGCTACGCACATGAAATAGAAATAGCAACACAACAAGTGCTACTACAATAATTTCTTCAATCAATGCTTCTTTTAAAGTAGCAATAGCAGCTTCAATTAAATTGCTGCGGTCGTAAGCAATTTTAATCTTCACTCCGGGTGGCAAACCTTTTTCTACATCACCCAATCTTTCTTTCACTCGGTCAATTACTTCTTTTGCATTTTCACCATAACGGGCAACCACTACACCACCTACTACTTCGCCTTCTCCGTTCTCATCCACAATTCCTAAACGGATATCGCTGCTCATTTGCACATCGGCCACATCTTTCAGTTTGATGGGAATAGATTTGTATGCGCCAACTGAAATTTCTTCTATGTCTTTAATATCCTTAATGTAGCCCAAACCTCTAATCATATAACCCATGCGGTTCATTTCGTAAATGCTGCCGCCCACATCGCGGTTGTTTGCTTTCAATGCGTTTGCTACATCCATTGCAGATATGCCGTAATAAACCAACTTGTGCGGATTGATGCTGACCTGATATTGTTTTTGAAAGCCACCGAAAGAGGCGACTTCACTCACGCCTTCCACATTCTGCAAAGCGAATTTTACATACCAGTCCTGCACTGCACGGAGTTCTCCCAAATCGTAGCCATCGCCCTGAAGTGTATACCAAAACACATGACCTACACCTGTTCCATCGGGACCAAGTGTTGGGGTTACGCCTTGCGGCAATGCTTTTTGCGCGAAGTTCAATCGCTCCAACACACGGGTTCTTGCCCAATAAATTTCAGCATCATCATTAAAAATGACAAAAATGAAACTCATGCCGAACATAGACGCTGCACGAATGGCCTTAACGTTGGGAATACCCTGCAAGTTGGAAACCAAAGGGTAGGTAATCTGGTCTTCTATGATTTGGGGGTTACGTCCCATCCATTCGGTGTAAACGATTACCTGATTTTCGGAAAGGTCGGGAATGGCATCAACGGGCGTGGTCATCACCGAATACACACCACCAACTACGATTAGTAAAATACCAATCCATACAAAGAAGCGGTTGTGTGTTGACCAAGAAATTATTTTTTCAATCATTGGTTTGCGGTGTTTAAACTGCTTTAGTGATTTGTGTGTGTGCTATCGTGTTCGTGGTGTTCATGGTTTGCTTCCACTTTTTCCAAATCCATGTTGCACACGGGGCAAGAGCCGGGTTTGTCATACATTTTTTCTCCCTCACATTTCATAGGACATTGGTATTGGGTAGTTGCGCTTTCCTCCGTAGCCGATTTTTCTGTTTTGGTTTCAGAATTATTGCTTCCGCAAGAAGTGATAAACATTGTTGCTGTAAATAGTAATGCTGCTGTAATGATTTGTTTTTTCATGATAAATTGTTTTTAGTTTATGAAATTTTTCTTTTTAAAAGTTGTGCATTTATCGCCACCACAATTGTGCTTAAACTCATCAGCACTGCACCAATAGCCGGACTTAGCATTATGCCCCATTTATATAATACACCTGCTGCCAATGGGATTGCAATAATGTTATAGCCCGCAGCCCACCATAAGTTTTGTATCATTTTGTTGTAGGTAGCTTTACCAAATAAAATCAGTTTGACCACATCCCTCGGGTCGCTGTCTACCAATATGATATCCGCTGTTTCGGCTGCTACATCCGTACCTGAACCTACTGCAATACCTACATCTGCCTGTGCCAATGCAGGTGCATCATTCACGCCATCTCCAACCATCGCAACCACTTCACCTTTGGCTTGATATTCCTTTACTTTTTCCTGCTTTTCGTGAGGCAATACATTGGCGATATAACCGTCCATTCCCAACTGCTTTGATACGGCTGCCGCAATTTTTTCATTGTCGCCTGTAAGCAGAATGGATTTGATGTTCATTTTTCTTAACTCATCAATGGCTTCTTGCGCACCCTCACGGATGCTGTCTGCCAACGTGATAATACCTATAACTTCATTATCAATAAAAACATAATTGACCGTTTCAATATTTTGATTGATTTCTTTTGGCGTTTCAGGCTCTGTAAGATTGTTCTGCTTGAAATAATTAGGTCCTGCTGCTACTATTTCCTTTCCGTTTACGACTGCTTTTACACCTATACCTGCCATATAACTGAAATTCTCCGACTTCCATAGTTCAAGGTTTCTTTCTTTCAGCGTTTTCAAAATACCTTTTGCAATGTGGTGTTCGGAATATTGCTGAACGGCTGCTGCATACTGTACTATTTCATCGGCAGTATATTTATCGGTTAATGGAATAACCTTTTCAACAGCATGAGAACCTTTGGTTAATGTTCCGGTTTTATCGAAAATAATGGTAGATAATTTTCGTGTTGCCTCAAATGCGGTACGATTGCGGATGAGCAAGCCATTGGTTGCCGAAAGCGTTGTAGAAATGGCAACCACCAACGGAATAGCCACACCCAAAGCGTGTGGACAAGCCGTAACCATTACCGTAACCATTCTTTCCAATGCAAAAGCAATATCTCCGCTACTGCCAAACCAATAAATAAAAGTGATTACGCCTACTGCAATGGCAATATAAGTAAGCCATTTAGCTACTTTATCGGCAAGGTTTTGCGTATTGGATTTTGCTGCCTGTGCATCCTGAACTAAATTGATAACCTTATTGAGGTAACTGTCTTTACCCACACCTGTTGCTGTAACTCTTAACGCACCTTCGCCATTGATAGAACCTGCAATTACTTTTCCGTCTTTTTCCTTCTTCACCGGAACACTTTCGCCTGTGAGCATACTTTCGTTTACATAAGAAACTCCATCGACAATTGTTCCATCGGCAGGAATTTTTTCACCGGGTTTGATGATAATGGTTTCGCCATTTTTTAGGTCTTCGAGTTTTATTTTTATGGCTTCACCATTTCGCTCCACCGTAACATCGTTTGGTAAAAGTGCCACCAATGACTGCAATGCTTTTGAAGCTGCCATAGTAGAACGCATTTCCAGCCAATGTCCCAAAAGCATAATCACGATAAGGGTTGCCAATTCCCAAAAGAAATCCATACCTTTCAATCCCAGTGCCACGGCTACAGAATATACATAAGCGACCGTAATAGCGATGGCTACCAAGGTCATCATTCCGATGGCTTTGGCTTTGATTTCGCCTATCATACCTTTCAGGAAAGGCATTCCGCCATAGATGTAAATAATTGTTCCCAATGTCAGCAGTACATATTTATCTCCCGGAAAAGCGATAGTAAAACCGAACCAATGCTGTATCATTTCCGATAAGAGCAAAATGGGAACGGTAATGATTAAACTCACCCAAAAACGTTTAAGGAAATCGTGGGTATGATGCCCTTCATGTTTGTCGTAACCACTATCGGAATGATGACTGTGGTTTTCACTATGATGTGAATGTTCTTTATGGTCGTGATGTTGGTGGTGTCCGTGATGGCTGTGTGTTTCTTTTTTACTGCCACCCATAGGAACTAAATCCATTCCGCAAAGCGGACATTTTCCCGGTTCGTCCTTTATCACTTGTAAGTGCATCGGACAAGTATATTTTTTCATATTCTTTTTGTTCTGAAAAGCAATGAAGATGGATTTTACCACTTCATTGCTTTGTTGGTTATTTTATAGTTTCAACTGTACTACCGCAAGTAAGCATTTGCGAACCGTAATAAGGGTTTTTAATAGCATTTTCTTTGCTCAACCAATTTGCTCGCTTGCCTTTGTTTGCCATTGGGCAATGCTGATAATAAACAGGTGTTTCCTGTTTTGATACTTTTATCAGTTCGTACATATTTTTTGATAAGCTCATAAAATGGTCTCGCTGATGTGCTACATCTTTGGTTTCAGCAATGTGTTCTGCATCAAAGGCAAGGTCTTTCATTACTTTCATCCAAGCCGTATGTTCCTCTGCCGATAGCTTATTCATATCGACTGCTTTAAGGGATGCAGCCAATTCAGCGGCTTTGGCAGATGCGGTCGCCGCATCGGTTTTTATCAAAGCATCTTTCACTGAAAAGTAGTTGGCAAATACAGCTTTTAACTGTGATTGGTCTGGGCTTGCTTCTTTGTTAGCGGATGTTGTCATTTCGCTATGGTTGTGATTGCCATGCCCGGCACTCATGTTCATTTCTGCTTCTTTGTTTTTGGTAGCCGTCTTTATAGGTCTATCGTACTGGCAGCAACCAGCCAGTTTAGCATATACGTCGTCCGGCGCACGGAACTTCTCACTGTCATAACCAGCCAACGCAATGCGTTTCAGGATTTCATCCTGATTTGTTTTTGTACTGTCATAAGTTAGGACAGCCGTTTTAGTGTCCTTGTTCCAATCTACTTGGGCTACTTTCTTTACATTTCCTGCATTTTCTATGGTGGTTTCACACATACCGCAGTTTCCGTAAATTTTTACGGTTTCGGTTTTAGCGTTTTTAATTTGAGCGTTACTCGCTATGAATGACAACATTGCTAATGAGGTTATTAAATATTTTAATGATTTCATTTTTAAAGTGGCAGATTCCACTTGGAAGTTTGACAGTTTTGTCTGTTGAAAAGTATATTTCAATTCTCTCAATTTTGATTGCAGGTGCAAATATAATATCTCATTTGCACTTTTCCAATCTAACACTTTTCTGGGACGATGATTCAGATACCTTACGCACATATCCAAATACTTTTGTGAAATCATTTCTATACTCATTTTCTTAGGAATAAATCGTCTGTATTGAGAATGAATCGCTTCAATAGTTCCTTTTTGCCAGGCAGAGTATGGACGACAGAAATAAACAGGGGCTTTCAACACATCGCTTATCTTTTGATGATAAGCAAATTCTTTCCCATTATCTACTGTGATGCTCTTTACCCATCCTGATTCAGCGAAAGGGCGTAACATCTCAATAATGCTTTCTGTACATAATTGAGCATTTTTAGAAGACAAAATCCTTGCCTGGGTATAACGGGAGCACCTTTCTACCATCGTTAAAATATATCCTTTATGTCCTTTCATTTCCATCGTATCTATCTCCCAATCTCCTATCCTGTTACGCCATTCTACTATCTTGTCTCGTTCCTCTATGAACTTCCTGCCTTTTATTATCCCTCTCCTGTCCTTCTTTTGTTTTCGCTTCTGCCTTCGTTGATGACTAAATCGTAAATACACCCTTAAATCCTCTCCCCCATCCTTCACCTGACGATAAATATACCTGTATATCGTCTCTATGCAAGGTATCTTCCCTATCTGTTCCTTCGTCTCCTTTTCCCATTTATTCGTCCTTTTAACAATACCCTCTACCGACCATCCATCTTGCTTTAATCGCTTATGAATGTATTCCTGCAGTTTCGGATGATTTTCAATCAGATAGGGCTTATTAGAGTTCTTTCTTCTTTCATTTCTCCTTTTTTGTGCTTCAGTAGCAGTGTATTTTTTATAGATAGGGGAGCTATTTCTTTTAAGTTCATTGTAAATGCTTTGTCGGCTGATGTTCATTTCTCTGGCTATTTGAGAGATATTGGGTTGTCCTGATGGTCTTTTGATCTGAGAAAGGAGGGTTTGAAGGACGACCCTTTGTTCAAAAGAAATTTGTTTATATTTGCGGCTCATAGGAGTAATTTTTTTCGGACAAAGGTAAGGAGGGAAGAGAAATTTTTCCCTTCTCCTTTGTTTGAAAAAAGATGTAAAAGTTGATTTGTTAAAGTGTCAAACTTCAAAATAGAACTTGCATAAGATTGTGATTATCAATCGTTTGTTTTTTTGATGAAAGTATCCTGGGCAAATATATATCTGGAAAAATCCACTATTGTCCAAAATAATTTCTAAAAAAATACCATAATACATTGCAGAAAATAAAAAATAAAAAAGACAGGAATAAATTTCCTGTCTTTTTTGTTTTGCTTTTAATTTTGCCGCAAAAAAGCAAAACTTATGAGAACTCTATCAAAACGCAAAAATAAACAAAAATTCTTTGCCTCTGTACCGGTTTTTGGACAGCTTGTATCCCTTATCCAGCAAGCCAATATAGACCACATCATTGCGCATTCCTTATCTGACAAGCATTCCAAAAAGATGAAAACCAAAAATCATCTCTACCTGATGCTCATTGCTGTTATTACTCGTCTTTCCTCTATTCGGGAACTCTGTGCCCTTATCCTTGCTCACAAAAAATCTCTCCACCAAATGGGTTTAAGCCATATTCCTAAAAGAAGCACTATCAGTTATGTCAACAAACACAGAGATAGTGAGGTGTTTGAGCGTATCTATCAACATTTATACAAACGGTATCGTTCAGTTATTTTGGACAGCATGCAAAGCCCGATATTAAAGCGATTGGGAAAGAGGGTAGTGACAGATAGCACGATAGTAGGGCTATTCAGCAGTGTGATGAGAACAACTGGGCGGAAAGCGGTGAATGGAAAACAAAAAGGTGGAATTAAATTGCATTGTACCATAGAAAATGGAATGCATGTGCCAAAAATCCATTATATCAGTGAAGCAACAGTTAATGACCAGAAAGGAATAGAAAAGATGGAATTAGAAAGAGGAGTGATATACATTATGGATAGAGGATATTTGAACTATGAATTTTTTGACAAATTAGATGAGAAAGGTGTGTATTATGTGTGTCGGATGAAAGAGAATGCTGTATATGAGAGCATAGAAGAAAAAGAAATACCTGATAGTAGCGATGCTGGGATAATAAAAGACGAGATAATAGAAAAGGCACTAAAAGATGGTAAGAAGATACGAATAAGGCGGGTAGCATATTGGGATGATGTGAGTAAAAAGACGTATGAATATGCGACAAATTTAATGGATATAGAAGTAGATGCTATACCATTGTTATACAAAAGTCGTTGGCAGATAGAGATCACCTTTCGTCAATTGAAACAGAATTTTGGTATAAAGTATTTTTTAGGAGACAATGAGAATGCGATAAAGATACAGATATGGTGCTGTCTGATAGCGAATTTATTGATGACGATGATACACAAGAGAGTAAGGGAGCGTAGGAAGGATATAGCATTTAGTAATGTAGCGAGTTTTGTGAGATTGAATATACATAGTTATGTAGATGTTGTAAAGTTTTTGATAGAGAAGATAGAGGATATAGAGAAGATATTAGGGGAAAAGATAAATAATAGAGAGTTGCAATTAAGTTTATTTGAGAGTGGTTGAAAGGGGGGGGGAGTATGTTTTAAAAATCAGAAAAATAAAAATTTAAGTTATTGATAATCAACAGCTTAAATTTTTATTGAAAAATATTTTGGACAATAGTGGGAAAAATCTTTATTTTTGCATTGTTCAAGCAAGCAAAATATATATTAACCACTCGCGTCTAAAAAAATAATTTAAAATGGTAGAGAATTTCTTAGAAATATTATCAGAAAGAAAAAGTAGTGAGAATGACTTATCTGACATCACATGGGCATTGTGTTTATCTTCTCATTCATTTCAATCTTTATTTTTAAATTTCTTTTTTGAGAACACTGAATTTTCGAATATAACTAAGTTTGAAAGAGAAGCGTCAAAAGGAAATAGCAGAGTTGATTTCTTAATTGAAAATAATGGTGAAATCTATCTTATAGAATGTAAAATTTACGACACAAACCATCATCTTGAGCAATACACATACGATTTCGGAATACGTAATGAGCGATTGGGATATATTACAAACTACAAAATGAGACAAAATGGATTTTCCGTAAAAACATGGGAAGAGTTCTATGACTATTTAACGGATAATTTGAATTTGCCTGAAAGTGAAAGTGAAAAGGCTTTGTGGAAGGGATATTTAAATTATTTGAAAAGTGTTTGTGGAATAGTAAAAATAACTAAAAAAATGGACTTAAAGGGAATGTATTCTTTATACTCTTTCATGGAGTTATTAAAGAAACTCGTAAATAGAAAAGAATCTGATTTTGAATTGTATTATGCGAATAAAAATATTCAAGGGGGTAATGGATTTAGTGGCTATTACTTTAAAATAAAATATTCAAATGACTTAATCGAGGAAACTTGGCCTTGGATAGGCGTATACTACGATCGTCAAAATCCTCTTATATGTTTATGTTTTGAAGACAAAGAGGGTTTGGGCAAGCCTGTTTGTGAGATTATTCACAAACATCTTGAGAATATTGAACAAGATGAATACTATAAAAAGCCATACTATGAAGACGGAGCTATTTGGTTCGAATTGACAGATGAAAAGCATAAAGAATTTGACTCGACTGACTTAAACGGACAAATACAAATAATAAAAGATTTTATGGACAGAGTGATCACAAAACCACTTAAACTATTATAAATGAATGACTAGCGGTAAAATAGATTTTTACGTCAAGGAAGCATATGAGTTGTGAGCTTTATGGCTTCTATTTAGAGTTAGTGCAGATTGATGGTATAGTTGTTTTTACGTCCTCTCGAACGCAAAGCCTGAAAACGTTGCGCTAGATACCTCACTCTATTCGGTATGATGAGACAAGGGCTTGGAAATTATTTGCTTTTTTGATTTTATATTTCGTTCTGTTCGAAACTTTTCACAACACATAGATGAGTATGAATGCCTCATCTACAAACTTCATTCGAAAAACGAGATTTCATCGAGTTTTTGATTATCAAATTTTTATCTTTTAATTACTATTGCCCAAAATATTAACCTAATATACTTTGAGAGAGAAAAGAGCAAAACCTTCTTGACTTTGACACTTTCAGATGGTTTTTTAAACCGTTCAATTTCTTAATTCCTTGATTTTTTGGCGTTTTAAGTTTTTATTAATTCCTTTTTCAAATTATTTGTAGTGCGAATTATGTTAAAAAATATTAAAAATAATTTTTAACAATTAATTGTTATACAAAACTTAAAAAATTTTTATCATCTTTGTAAATAAAATAACTTAGTCCGAAACAATTATGGCATTCTTCAAGTTCGATAAAAAACCCCAAGGCACTTACATCCGTATCGTTGAAAGCTATCGCCCCAACAAAAACTCTACACCTCGACACAAAACCCTTCTTACACTTGGCAAAGTAGAGGACATTGATGTCCAAAAATTTGTTGCCCTCATCGCCCGCATCTGCCAAATCAAAGGCATTCCAATGCCTGCCGAACTTGAAAACGTCTCTATTCATCACATCCAAGAGACAGCACGGCTTCAATACGGCATCATCGCCATTATTCGCTGTCTGTTCAAAGTTTTTCAATTAGATAAATTTCTCGCTTCTATCCAAACATCTTCTAAAACACAATTCTCTATTACTGACATTTTGGAACTGATGGTAGCCGACCGCATGCTGATGCCCTGCAGCAAATTGGCTTCATATCATCGTCAAACCGAGTATTTACAACACATTCCGCATACTCAAAAACAAACACACGCCTTACAACATTTTTACAGGACATTGGATGTCTTGGCAGACAATGAAGAGTCGTTGAAAGAGCATTTGTTTAAGGTGCAAAGAAACTTATTCAGCGACGAATTGGAAGTGGTGTTTTATGATGTAACGACCTTGTATTTTGAGAGCGAGCAAGAAGACGAACTTCGCAAGAAGGGGTATAGCAAGGATCATCGTCCGCACAAAACGCAAATTGTATTGGGCGTGTTGGTGGATGGTTTGCGGAATCCTTTAACATATCACATTTATGAAGGCAATCAATTTGAAGGACACACGATGGAGAAGGCAATAGAAGATATGAAAAACAAGTATGGCGTGAGCCGGATGGTAGTAGTGGCAGACAGCGGAATGATGAGCAAGCAGAATATTGAGATGTTGAAAAAATTTGAAGGTGTGGAATACATCATTGGTGAGCCGCTCAAACGCTTGACGGAAAAAGTGGTTGAAAAGCTAATAGAAAGCCATCAAGAAGATTACAAAGCGTTGGAAATAAAAGAGAAAAGAGAGGATGGAGAAATTGAAGAAAAGGTGTTGTGGAAAGAAATAGAAGAAGGCGGCAAGCGAATCATAGCGACATACAGCGAGCGTCGTGCGGCACGAGACAAAAAGAAACGGGAAGAAGAGATGAGAGAAGCACAGGCATTGGTAGAAAACATTGCCCAATTAAAACAAAAAATGAAGCGGGGCAAAGGATTGAAATGGATAAAGTCAGAAGGCAGCGAAGAGATAAATTATGCGATAGATAAAGAGAAAGCAGAAAAGATGGCCAGGTATGACGGATGGAAAGCAATAGCCACGAACAGCGAAATACCTGCGGAAGAAGCGATAAAGCGATATCATGAATTATTTGAAGTGGAGCATTTTTTCAGGGCGATGAAGAGCGAGATGATGATACGCCCGATATATCATTGGACGCCGAAGAGAATAAGAGGTCATGTAGCGATGTGTTTTGTGAGTTATTTATTTTTGAATTACATCAGGATAAAGACAGGCGAGAGTTACGGAGCGATAAAAGAAGGGATAAGGAGCATGGAAGTATCAGAGATAAAAGATAAGAAAAACGGAGGGATGTATTACTTGAAAGGGAATATCAACGATACAGGCAAAAAAATACTGAAAACACTTGGAATAAAAGAGATAGAGAAAGATGTTATTGAGATAAAAGAGATGGAAAAATACATACAGGAATAGAAATGTAGTGCACAGCAAAAAATAATGATTGCTGATTATCAATTACTTAACATTAGAAAGTGTCAAAGTCAAGAGCTTCGTCAAGATATTTGTTCATATTTTCTTCGGTATTGTCCGAAGCGAATGTTTCGTAAAATGTCAATCTACCAATTTTTTGTAACTCTTTAAGGTCGTTAGTTGTTACTTTTCTTATCTTAATGTTGCTCATAATTGTCGCTAAATATATTTGTCTGCCGAAACGTTACTGTCATTCGTCCGAAATTGTCTGTTTAGTCGTTAACCAAGTCCTGTCAGACCTGAATTACTGTCCCCCGAGACTGAATTGAAAAAAAGAACGAAAGTTGAAAGTTAAACTGTCGCTTAGTAAAAAGTCCCGATGGGGGCAGTCATTCAGCGTCTTTCATGTGCTCGCATTCGTCCGATAGCCTTGCGGCTAACGATTGCGGGTATGAAGCGTTGGGGATTGCAAGCTTCGTTCTTATCCACTGAAACAAACGCCGATGCGGGGCAAAGCGATTGATTTAACCACTACCCCCCAATGCTTTATACACGATGTTGTGTGCTGGTTATTTTTTTCTTTGTTATCACGATTGCCGGGTATTCTCCAAATCTACCCATAAATTTACTGTATTTAACCTCAATAATAATCAATTTATCCAAAATCTGTTTGCCAAAAAACCAATCGTGTATGTATAATTTCAAGAAATATTTGTTCGTGCTTCTCCAACAAAAGAATTCAATATCTTTACTAAAATCAAATGTTCTCTTAAACCAATTAGGGCTATGCGAATAGAAGTATAAACGTGGTTTAGATGAAAATATTCGCACGTAAAGCTTACCAGCAAAGTGTCTAAAAATCCGATATAACTGAATTATATGCAATGACAAATTCATAAACCAACTATGATAAAACCAACTATAAATTATTACTATTTTAGAACCTAACTTTGCAACCCTGTACATTTCGTTAACAGCTGTCTTTTGGTCGTTTTTTGGTATGTGATAAAGTGTATGCTGACAAAGTACTGTATCAACAGAATTATCTTGAATAGGAATATTTGTGATATCACCACAAATGTAAATTCCTTTTTTCCCTGCTTTCTCAATATTTTTTTTTGCTTGTATTAATGCATTTATAGATATATCAATACAAACTCTGTATTCATAGCCATCACATAACTTGATATATTCAGGTAGTCCAATCGGACCGGAAGCGATATCAAGTAAATATTTTCCAGTTGGAGCATAAAATCTCGATGCTCTTAAAAATGAAGTCCGCATGTATTTAGAAGAAACATCCCTGAAGTCGACCCATTTAGGACTATCTTCATAAATTATAAATGAATCTTTTACTTTGTAATTGATTTCATTGTAATAATCAAATACTCGTTTTTTATCAAAAGACATATTTTTACGAATATCTCGTCCATTTCCAACAAACAAAGCATACTGCTCATGTAAAACAATTATATCGTTAAAAACAGGATAAAAATATTGCTTTTTCTTATCGATATAGCCTTTTGACAAATTAGTAAAATTTGCAAAATTATCAGGAATACCGTAACTTGAAAATTCCTCTTTAACAATTAAATCAAGTCCATTTTTTGTTATTGGACACCTCAAATTCAATAATAAATCCATTTTTTGTTACTCTTTAAATTTTGTTTAATGCTTATGTCGTATAGACTATACTTGCACACAAAGCCCAAATATACGCAATATATTCTTTTTCGTATCTTTATCTTTATGGCGGGAAAACTCCAAAAAATTCCAACATACTGCAACATAGCGGGAAACAGAATATATTGGAAGATTTTACGAAACTTATGAAGATTAAGCGTTATGCCCCCTCTTCCATTCGTTCCTACAAATATCAAGCAGTTTTAAGTTAAATTTTAAAGAGCATAAAAAAATCATTTTGATTTGAAAATTGCGATTCACACAACAATTGCATTTTTAGTTTAGGCGGGAGTTTGGCGCATAAAACTGTCTGCCGACAACAAAAGTAAAGGAGAAAATTCCGTCGGAAGGCAGCCATTGAAGCCGTCATTTCCCATCTGAAACGGCAGTTTAGAATGAAAATCAATTATTTTTTCGGAAAAGAGAAAGCACAGATAAATGCCATTTTATCGGCAGCAGCGTGGAATTTGAGGAAATTGATGGAAAGGTTAAAGAAAAACCTATCTTTTTTTGCTTTATTTTTTCACAAGATTATTAGAGTATTTTTTGGAAAAAAATTTCCGGTATTCTTCTTTGCAACCAAAAATAAACAATTTGTTAAGCGGCTTTTTAAGGATGGTCTGAATGTGGAAATTATACAACAACTGAAATTGTCTAGGTTAAAAAAGTTAAAATATGCATGTTTCAAGAAATTATCTTTATTTTTGCGTTTAATTGGAATAAATTTAAATAAGCTATGATAAAAGTTACAGATGCCGCACGGGATAAGTTTCTAGAAATAGTCAGACAAGAAGGCAAAAGCGAAAACGCCTTTTTGCGTGTGGGGGTGAAAATGGGGGGGTGTTCCGGCTTTACATACATGTTGGATATCGATGACAATATTTCTGAAAATGACAAAGTGTTTGAAGATAACGGAATTAGAATTGTTTGCGACAAAAAAAGTATTCTCTATCTGGCCGGAACGGTGCTCGATTATTCCGGAGGATTAAAAGGAAAAGGATTTTTCTTTAACAATCCTAATGCTTCGCGTACTTGCGGTTGTGGAGAAAGCTTTGCTGTTTAAAAAAATTTTTTATATGAGTGATCAAAATGAAATACTGAAAAAAGCCACAGAAAAAGAGTATGAACACGGATGGGTGGCGCCCATCGAAAGTGAAAAATTGCCAAAAGGACTAAATGAAGATATTATCAGGCAAATTTCAGCGAAAAAAAATGAACCGGAATGGTTGCTGGATTTTCGTTTAAAGGCATATGCCGCATGGTTGAAAATGGATGAGCCAAGACATTGGCCTCATTTAAAATATCCCGTAATCGATTTCCAGGACATTCACTATTATGCAGCTCCCAAGCGGAAAAAATTAAACTCGCTCGAGGAAGCCGATCCCGAACTTTTGAAAATTTTCGAACGTTTGGGAGTGCCGTTGGAAGAACAAAAGGCCCTTGCCGGTGTGGCTGTGGATGCTGTGATAGATAGTGTTTCGGTTACAACCACGTTTAAAGAAAAACTCGCTGAATTGGGTATCATCTTTTGTTCATTTAGTGAAGCTGTTCAAAAACATCCCGATTTGGTGAGAAAGTATCTTGGAACGGTGGTGCCAATGACCGACAATTTTTATGCAGCGCTTAATTCTGCCGTGTTTAGCGACGGATCTTTTTGTTATATACCTCCGGGAGTACGTTGTCCTATGGAATTGTCCACATATTTCAGAATAAACGAAGCAAAAACCGGTCAATTTGAGCGTACTTTGGTAATAGCCGACAAAGGAAGTTACGTAAGTTATTTGGAGGGATGCACGGCGCCTCAAAGGGACGAAAATCAGTTGCATGCCGCAGTTGTCGAACTAATTGCTTTGGATGATGCCGAGATTAAATATTCGACTGTGCAGAATTGGTTCCCGGGTGACAAAAATGGCCACGGTGGGGTGTTTAATTTTGTCACCAAACGGGGGTTGTGTGCAGGTAAAAATTCTAAAATCAGTTGGACACAAGTGGAAACAGGCAGTGCCATCACATGGAAATATCCTTCTTGTATATTAAAAGGGGATAACAGTATCGGTGAGTTTTATTCGGTTGCTCTCACCAACAATCATCAACAGGCAGATACCGGAACAAAAATGATTCACATTGGGAAAAATACCAAAAGCACCATAATTTCAAAAGGTATAAGTGCCGGTAGAAGTAACAATTCTTACAGAGGTTTGGTAAAAATAAACAGATCGGCAGTGAATAGCCGTAATTTTACACAGTGCGATTCTTTGTTGATGAGCGATACTTGTGGTGCCCATACTTTTCCTTACATTGAGGTGCAAAATAATTCATCTCAAGTTGAACACGAAGCCACTACATCCAAAATAGGCGAAGACCAAATATTTTATTGCAATCAACGGGGTATTGATACCGAAAAAGCCGTTGCTCTGATTGTCAACGGATATTGCAAGGAAGTGTTGGACAAACTACCTATGGAATTTGCCGTGGAAGCAAAAAAATTATTGGAAATAAGTTTGGAGGGCAGTGTTGGTTAATCAACCATTATATTAAATCTGAAAAAATAATAAATATCATGGAAAAATTACTGGAAATAAAAGGATTGAAGGCAACAATCGACGAAAAAGAGATTTTAAAAGGTTTAGACCTTTCTATTGGTTATGGCGAAGTCCACGCTATCATGGGGCCAAATGGTTCGGGCAAAAGTACGCTCTCTGCTGTGATTGCCGGAAATGAAAATTATGAAGTTACTGAAGGGGAAATTTTATTTGAAGGAAAAAATTTGTTGGAATTATCGCCCGAAGAACGCGCCAACGAAGGGGTGTTCCTTGCATTTCAATATCCTGTGGAAATCCCCGGCGTTAGCAACATGCAATTTATCAAAACCGCTTTAAACGAAAAAAGAAAATATCATGGACTTGAGCCATTGGAGGCAAAAGAGATGTTAAACCTAATCAAAGAAAAAGCAGCTTTGGTCAAGATGGACCCGTCGCTTCTTCAACGTTCGTTGAATGAAGGTTTTTCGGGAGGAGAAAAAAAACGTAACGAAATTTTTCAAATGTCCATTCTGGAACCAAAGTTGGCAATTCTGGACGAGACCGATTCGGGGCTTGATATAGATGCATTGAAAATTGTTGCCGAAGGTGTGAATAAGCTCCGTGACGGCAAACGGTCATTCATGGTTATTACGCATTATTACCGTCTTTTGCAATACATAAAGCCCGATTTTGTTCATGTGTTGTATAATGGCCGGATTGTAAGATCGGGTGGTCCTGAATTAGCCCTGGAATTGGAAGAAAAAGGATATGATTTTATTAAAGAAGAATCTGCAAAAATGTTGAACGAATGAAATCAACCGAAGTTCTCTCAGATAATTGGAAAGGCACTTTTATAGAAGATTTGGTCTCAAGACCTTTGAATGATATACGTATCGTTTATTTAGACAAAGCAACACAGATAGGGTTGCCGGATTCGAAGACCGAATATTGGAAATATACGCGCGTCCAAAAATATGTTCAAAAAAAATACAATCTACCGGTACCTTCTTCTTTGCCCAATATACCTTCCCCTTTTAAAACAGAACATCACATTACCGTCAAAAACGGATTTTTGATTGAAAATTCGTGCCTTCTTGATGAAATAAAAATAGAAGTATTGAATGATCAACAAACCGGTGAAAACTTTAACCGGTTGTTTGAAAACAATTCAGATGTTTTTCCACATCTAAACCGCGCATTTTGCAATGATATCGTCAAGATAAGCGTTTTGCCCAAAGCAGAAATTGAAGCGACTGTGCATGTCCGTTTGATTCACGACGATGCATCAATTGCTTTCCCACGTATTATGATAGAAGCAGGAAAACTCTCAAAATCATCATTTGTATTTACTATTGAGACAGCAGATGACAGCGAATGGCTAACAATACCCGTCATTGAAATTTTTTCACAAGAATCATCCCATTTGGAATATCTATTGATTGAAGATTTTCATGGAAACGATCAGGCAGCCATTGTTAATCTTGCAAGCCAACAAGCAGCCAATAGCACCATAAGCGGGTTGGTATTTAACATCAACGGGAAACTGATACGTAACAACATCAATCATCATTTGACCGGAGGTGGAGCCGAGGCAAAGCTTTATGGTTTATATACGACACACGGTCGGATGCATGCCGACAATCATACATTTATTGATCATGCGGTGGCAAACGCACATTCCGACGAGAAGTTCAAAGGAGTGCTGACAGGGCGGAGCAGGGCTGTGTTTAACGGCAAAGTGCTGGTAAGGCAGAGATGCTCAAAAAACACAGGCCTATCAAGCCAATGATAACATAATGCTTAGCGATGAAGCAGAAGTGGATGCCAAACCCGAATTGGAAATTTATGCCGACGATGTCAAGTGTAGTCATGGATGCACAGTCGGAAAACTTGATGATTCTGCCATGTTCTACATGCAAACGAGAGGTATTTCCGTCAATATGGCGCGCAAGCTTTTGATTCAGGCATTTGCCGGAGAAATTATAGAAAAAGTTTCTCATGAAAATATCAAATCAAAGATTTACGAAAGATTGGAACAAATTTTAGAAATATAAATTATTGCTATTTCATACCCATGAATCTTAAAGCCGAAGATAAACAAACACAAGCAAGCCCGGTAGATTGGAAAAAGATTCGCGAGGATTTCCCAATTTTAAATACCAAGGTTAGAGATAAACAATTGGTATATTTTGATAATGGCGCTACGACTCAAAAGCCCATACAGGTGATAGAAGCCGAACGCGAATTTTATTTGAAATTTAACAGCAATGTGCACAGGGGAGTTCATTATTTGAGCAATAAAGCCACAGATCTATACGAGGAAGCACGGGAAAATGTAAAGCAGTTTATAGGAGCCCAAAAACATGAAGAAATTATATTTACTTCCGGTACAACCGATGCCATAAATTTGGTGGCCATGGCTTTATCCCGTGGTGTAGTAGGCAGAGGGGACGAAATTTTGATTACAGCCATGGAACATCATAGCAATATTGTGCCCTGGCAATTGTTGTGTGAAACCACCGGAGCAATTTTGAAGTACATACCCATCACACAATCGGGCGATCTTGATGAAAACTGGAAAAGTTACATCACACCTAAAACACGCCTTGTGGCAATGACACATGTTTCTAACACACTTGGCACAATAAATCCCGTAAAAACAATTGTCGATTATTGCAATCAAAAAGGCATCATGACATTGATAGATGGAGCCCAGGCTGTTTTGCATGAAGAAATTGATGTTCAAGATTTAAATTGTACCTTCTATGTTTTCTCAGGGCACAAAATGCTTGGACCAACCGGCATAGGGGTGTTATATGGAAAATATGAAGTATTGTGTGAACTACCACCATACAAAGGTGGGGGAGATATGATTGAAGAGGTTACATTGGAAAAGTCGACATTTCAAAAACCACCTTTCAGATTTGAAGCCGGGACACCGCCTTTTGCCCAAGCCGTTGGGTTGTCGGAAGCTATCAAGTATATTGGTAAAATAGGCAAAAAAAACATTAAATTACGTGAAGAGCAATTAAAATCGAGTATGCAAAAAGTGCTGGATGAATTTAAGGAAATCACTATCTACGGCACCGGCAACCACAAAATAGCAACATTTTCTTTCTTAATCAATAACGTTCACCCTTATGATATCGGCACATTGCTTGACAATCAAGGGGTTGCCGTCAGAACCGGTCATCATTGCACTCAACCGATCATGCAGTTTTTTAATATACCGGGCACTGTGAGAGCTTCATTGGCATTCTACAACAACGAAGAAGAAATTGAAATTTTTCGGCAGGCATTGACAAAAACCAAACAAATGTTGTTGGCATGAACAATATCGACCAAATACAAAAAGAAATTATTGAAGAGTTTCAATTTTTACAGGACTGGGAGAGTAAATACGAATATATCATAGAATTGGGCAAATCTTTGCCACCCATGGATGAGCAGCATAAGATAGACGAAAACCTGATAAAAGGTTGTCAAAGCCGCGTGTGGCTTTGGGGGGAACTACTGCCGGATGGTAAAGTATCCTATATTGCAGATAGCGATGCCATCATAACCAAAGGCATCATTGCTTTGTTGTTGAGAGTTTTTAATCATCAAACCCCTGATGATATTATCAATGCAGATATTTATTTTGTCGATAAAATCGGATTGAAAGAACATTTGTCGCCAACACGTGCCAACGGTCTTGTCGCTATGATTAAGCACATAAAATTTTTTGCTTTAGGGTTGAAGCTTAAAAACAGTGAAAAAACATGAATACAAACGGCGAAAATAATAACAAGCTTACACCTGAAGAAAAAGAAGAGATAAAAAAACAGGTTATTCAGGTTTTGAAAACTGTCTATGATCCGGAGATACCTGTGGATATCTATGAGCTTGGGCTGGTATATGATATCATTGTTTCTGATAATGCAGATGTTGAGATTGTAATGACATTAACTTCACCCCATTGCCCTGTGGCCGAAAGTTTGCCCGACGAAGTCAAACAAAAAGTGGAAGGCCTTTGGTCTGTAAGAGATGTGAAGGTCACAATAACCTGGGACCCGCCATGGAACAAGGATATGATGAGCGATGAAGCGAAATTGGAACTTGGGTTCATTTAAATTGTGCAAACATGGAGCAGTTAATTAACAAAGTGGAAGAAGCAGGATTGATCACCCTGGACCCTGAAGCATGGTATTTTTCAGAAAACATCGATGTTTTCGATCTGGCAGATGGCAAAGATGCGAGCGGGCTGATCAGGGAAAAACATTTAAAAGAGTTTTTTAACCAATTCGATTTTTCCAAATATCAAAATAAAATAGTATCGGTTGTTTGTAGTGATAAAGATATTTTGGTTCCTCATTGGGCATACATGTGGGCAGTGAGATCGATACGGCCATTTGCAAAAGAGGTTTATGCATTGGATGAGTTCGCCATCAGGATGTTTAAGACATTGCAAAAAATCGAACAAATTAATGAGCAGGAATACAAAGACAAACGCATTTTGATAAAAGGTTGTTCAAAGATGGACTTACCTTCATATGTATATGCCGCATTAACACAAAAGTTGATGCAGACCGCCCGGAGTATAATGTATGGAGAGGCATGTTCGGCCGTGCCTGTATATAAAAAAAGATGATTTCATCAAAGGGGCATTTACAGTTTAGTTTTTTTCCACGGCTAATATTTTTCCAAATTTTCATAATTCAATTAGCCTTTGATTGATTAACGAATAAAAATGTTCGTGTCATTTTCATTTTATTTCAATTAGGTATATCTTCCAATTGATTTATTAAATTGTCGTATAATTGAAATTTTCATTTGATTTACAGTATCGATATAAATGTTCATTTTTGCAAAAAAATATTTTTTATAATGGGTTATGGGCAAAGGTTATGACATTGTAAAATACATTTTATTGGCCGGGTTGATGTATATGCCTATTTTCGGTCATTTGGATACTTTGCCCATTCGTATCTGGGATGAAGCAAGATTGGCAATCAATGCTTATGAGATGTCCGAAAATGGAAATCTAATTGTCACTCATTTTGAAGGTAAACCGGATATGTGGAATACCAAACCTCCGCTGATGATATGGTTGCAGACATTTTTTATGAAAATGTTGGGCGCTAACGAACTTGCAGTCAGACTACCATCAGCTATTGCCGCATTCCTAACTTGCCTGGCTTTATTGGTATTTTCAATGAAGTATCTTCAAAATTTTTGGTTTGGTTTTATTGTTGTGTTGATATTGATTACATCACACGGCTACATAAATATTCACGCCACAAGAACGGGAGATTATGATGCTTTGCTGACATTATTTACCACATTGGAAGGCCTTTTCTTTTTTAGTTATATTGAAACACGAAAAGTTAAATTTTTATATCTTTTTTTCATTTCAATGGCATTGGCTGTTTTGACCAAAAGCGTCACCGGTTTGATGTTTCTCCCGGCATTTCTCATTTATGCAATCATACGGAAACAGTTTTTACCGGTTTTGAAAAACGAGCATTTTTACATCGCTCTACTTACTTTTGTCATACCTGTGTTTGGATATTATGCTTTGCGTGAATATTATAATCCCGGATATATTGCTGCCGTAATGGAGAACGAACTGGGGGGGCGATATTTTAAAGTCATAGAAAATCATCATCAAGGATTTTGGTATTACTATAATAATTTCATCGATTTTCAATTTACTGCCTGGTATTTGTTTGTCCCGGCCGGCTTAGTTGTAGGAATGTTGGTGAAAAACCAAAAGATCAATCGGCTTACTGCGTTTTCATTTTGGATGATAATCACATTCTTTCTTGTTATTTCAACAGCAAAAACAAAATTGGAGTGGTACGATGTGCCCTTGTATCCTTATCTGTCAATTTTAGTGGCTTTGTTTGTTCATTATATTTTCGATACTGTCAATAATTATCCATGGTTCAAGAAGACACTCAATTACAATGTCATGCCTTATATTTTTTTATTTTTGATAACCATTCAACCATACCGAAAAATTATAGATAAAACCTATTTGCCTAAGGAGTATCCTTGGGATAAAGAGTTTTATGAAATAAGTTATTTTTTGAAAGATGCCGTGAAAGGCAAGTATCATTTGCATCAACATTATTTGGTTTACGATGGCTATTATGCGCACTTGCTTTTTTATTTAAATGTGTTGAATAACAAAGGGATCGAAATATCGTTGAAAGACAAGGAGAATTTGCAACCGGGTGATTTGGTGATAGTGTCACAAAATCATATCAAACAATATATTGAGGAACATTATAAATTTGACATCAAAGATACCATTGGCACGGTTTCAATCTATAAAATATATGAACGAAAAGAATAAAAAAGTGGAAATTTCAGTGGTTGTTCCAATCCACAATGAAGAACGCAATATTCCCGAGCTGTATGAACGTCTACAAAAAACCTTGATACAAATCAGCCAACAATACGAAATTATTTTTGTCAATGACGGGAGTAAAGATAATTCCTTGAATGAAATTTTAAAGATTGCTGAGATTGATTCTAAAGTGTTTTATATTAATTTCAGCAGGAATTTTGGTCATCAAATTGCCGTAATGGCAGGCTTGGATGCGTCCTCAGGGCAAGCTGTGGTAATTATTGACGGAGATTTGCAGGATCCGCCGGAATTGATTGTAGACCTTTACAAAAAGTATAAACAAGGATTCGAAGTGGTATATGCCAGAAGAAAAGAAAGAAAAGGGGAAAGCATGTTTAAAAAACTATCGGCTAAAATTTTTTATCGTTTGTTAAAACGTATTACGTCTATTGACATACCTTTGGATACCGGTGATTTCCGGTTGATTGACCGGAAAGTAGTAAACTATTTGAAAAAAATGCCTGAGCAAAATAAGTTTTTAAGAGGGCAAATTGCCTGGTTGGGCTTTAGGCAGACAGAGGTTTTGTTTGTCAGGGATAAACGTAAATTTGGCAAATCAGGATATTCTCTTGGCAAAATGATTCAGTTTGCCATGGATGGCATAACCGGTTTTTCTGATAAACCTTTGCAGTTAGTTACCAAAATGGGTTTATTTATTTCTTTATTTTCGTTTTTGATTATTTTATATGCAATTTATTCACATTTTATATTGCACCGTACCATTACCGGATGGACGTCTTTGATTATCAGTTCTGCATTTATAGGTGGTGTGCAATTGCTTTCCATTGGCATTATCGGTGAATACATAAGTCGCATCAATAAAAATGTTTTAAATAGACCTCTTTACATTATCGATAAAACCAATTGCCCAAATTTAACGCCCGACGATATGGAAAGAGATGAAATGACTTAGAACCTATTGTTTTCTGTGATCAGTTGTTTCAGAGATTACAATTTGGGGCTTTAGGATGATGTCAAAACAGTTCCAGATTAAAATCCACTCTAGAAAGAAGAGTGTCCATTATTTGCAAACAATATTGCCTTAAGGTTTCTTATTCAAACACCTCACAAGGTTTCATCTACAAGATTAAACAAACGCTTGAACAACGAAAAACCCACACAAACCACACCGGCATGGTCGGTCGACCTTGCTCGGAATATCATTTCTTAGGATATCTCAAAGTATGTCAGGTCGAATTACCAGCCAACAAAACCTATTCATGGTTCATTTTAAGAAATCAGCTATTTTTAATCATGGCAGGTTGGTATAATTTTTATGATGATTTTTCCATAAAAGTTGTAAATACCGAGTTGATAATTTCTCTGCAATTTTTCGATTGATTTCACAGCAATATATGATTGCAAATTCATTTATAGATAGTGAATTAGATGGTATGTGTAGATTTTCAGAACAACTAATATCTAATCATTTTTATTTGCCTATTATCGTCAATTGATTTAATCTCAACAAAATACAACCCGACAGGGATATTATTTAAAGAGATTTGTATTTTATTTGAGTTAATTATGTTAATTTCTTTAATAACTTGTCCTTGTTGATTTATGATTCTGACAGATTGAGGGTTAATTAGTTTTTCATCAAACAATATATTTATATAATCACCGGCAGGATTGGGGTATAATTGAATTGGATTATTTGTTTCATTCTGAGTATTAGAATTAGAGGTAATGTTGCAATTAGGTTCTAGACTCGACTGTTCATAAAGAATTCCATTATCAACATACCAATTTTCCCACGCACCACCGATTTCGGTTTTCCAGTCATTCAAATCAAATACGTAAGAAGCATTTTTTGTTCCTTTTACTGAATAAACTTTAATGGCTTTATTACCTAAATTCCATTCAAGGGGTTGATTTACAGAGCATGTTTCCGGAATAACATTGGCTAATTCACAGTTGATTTGAATGAAATATGCATTGTCATCATAATCAGGGTAATCACCATAAACTTTGGCGATACCATTGGTATCTATACAAACTGCTGTAAATTCATCACAAGCGATACCTTTAGCTTTTGTACCATAATCTAAAAGAATGCGTGCAAGAAAAACTATATGTCTACCTTTTCTGTTGGGATTGTCATAATGCGTATCAGTGATGATATTGTTTAAATAAGGGATTGATAGAAATGAAGATGAATCAACGGTTATATTGTTATGGTATGGATTAGATAAAGCTGTAGCAGAGGTAATTGTTCCATTTTGAGCTGTAAAATAAAATCTTCCAAGAATGGCCATACCTGCACTGATACCACCTATCACAATATTTCTATTGGCAATAGCAAGATTGATCAAACTATCAATTGGGCTATTTCGCCAATATGAAATATAATTCCATTGGTCTCCTCCGGCAAACCAGATTGCTTCTGCTTGTTGTATTCTTTGATGGATATAAGGTTCGTAAGATGCTGATGAATTGTGGAAAACTATGGTTTCTACAGAATTAACATTAACTCCTAACCCGGAATACATATAATTGTTGTAACCATCACTTCCTGAAGTTCTGAGTACTAGAATATCTCCACCATTTGCTCTTTTGAGAAACCATGCCATTGCACTATCGTTTTCGCCTGCTCCGCCCATTAAACAAATTCCACCGGAAGGCATAACGCTAAAATCACTGGTATCGCCAGTAATGTATGAAGTGAAATTTTGTCCGTATACACTGGAAATTAAAAAAACAAGAATGAGAATTTTTATCACTTTATTCATATAACAATGAGTTAAATGTTTTATTCTTGCAATATAAATTAATTCTTGAACTTTGAACAAAAATAAGTTTTTTTATTTGGTTTATCTTTATAAAAGCTAATCTGAAAAGATGAATTTTTAATAATGCTCACAATATTGCCAGAATGGTCTTTAATTTATGCGTCAGAAAAGGTTTAAAAGCCGGAGTAAAATATCTGTTGGAGCAACAAACAACCAACCAAAAACTCATAGGGCATAGTCGGCCAACCTAGATCGAAATAATACTTTTCAAGTCCTTCTCAAAATACGTCCTGCCGATTTTATTAACTAACAGCATCGATTTATAGTTCATGTTTGTGAGAATTATCAATCTTTCACTGAATAAATCACCGTGAATTTTCAAGGTGTGTTTTTTTAGCAAAGCTTGCAAGATTTTTGTTCGTAAAAGTCATTTCTATGCAATTTTGCAATTAGAAACTTGACTATTTTCATCAATAATTTATTGATGAAGGGTGAATAAAGTAAAAGTTTTAGGTAAAAAAAGAGAAACTTATTGTCAATTTTTACAAAAGCTGCAATTTCTTGCTTTAGGTTGATGTCTAAATACATAGCTTGGATCCAACAGAGAAGAAAATATTTCTGAAACTTTTGTTTCAAAATAATTCATAGTTTCGTCATTGACCCCGATAACGGTTTGTTCCACATTTTTTTGAAGCGAATAAATATATAACACGATGCTTTCATTTTCTTTTAATTTATTTTGTGTAGCAAAGGCCTTTGCGTAAAACAATAGTTGAAAGGCATGTTCAGAGTTTTCAATCTTGTCAAAGTCAATTTTATTTTTTATGGTTGTTGAGGTTTTATAATCAATAATATGGTATGTATTTCCGGTTTTTTCAATGCGGTCGGCTATGCAGAATGTTTTGATGGAGTATGTTCCAAAGTTGAGGTTTGTTATTATGCGATATTCCGAGCCAATATAAAAGATATCTTCAGGGCTGCGATGGATTCTTTCCTCGTCTATTTCGACAATTTTTTTAATTTGAATAGAAAGAGCATGTTTCATGACGGCAAAATAGCCAATCCGGGTATTGAATCCATTTTTTTGAAAAATTTCATCAATGGTTTTATCGATATTTTCTGCAGTAATGATTTGGGATAAGTTTTTAGGGAGTATATTTTTTGTATGGAATGGTGAATAGAGTTTTTCCATAATTTGATGGACAATCGTTCCCCATATGTTTGGGGCAAATACGGTTTCATCTTTTGAATCTTTCATGTCTAATACATACTTGTAATAAAAGTCGAGAGGGCATTTGAGAAAGGAGATGAGAGCCGAAGGAGATACTTTTGTCTGCATCCATGACTTAATTTGTTGAATCGCTTGAGGTGAATTTTTGATTTCTTTTTGAAAGTTGAGGTTTGTTATTATGCGATATTCCGAGCCAATATAAAAGATATCTTCAGGGCTGCGATGGATTCTTTCCTCGTCTATTTCGACAATTTTTTTAATTTGAATAGAAAGAGCATGTTTCATGACGGCAAAATAGCCAATCCGGGTATTGAATCCATTTTTTTGAAAAATTTCATCAATGGTTTTATCGATATTTTCTGCAGTAATGATTTGGGATAAGTTTTTAGGGAGTATATTTTTTGTATGGAATGGTGAATAGAGTTTTTCCATAATTTGATGGACAATCGTTCCCCATATGTTTGGGGCAAATACGGTTTCATCTTTTGAATCTTTCATATCTAATACATACTTGTAATAAAAGTCGAGAGGGCATTTGAGAAAGGAGATGAGAGCCGAAGGAGATACTTTTGTCTGCATCCATGACTTAATTTGTTGAATCGCTTGAGGTGAATTTTTGATTTCTTTTTGTTGTGAAAAGAACGTGGGGGCGGGGAGATGATAGTTGACTTTTTGAAATTGTATGTGCGGGTTTTGACGGCACAATTCATATTCTAATTGCATTAAGTATCTGCTGGGGCCTGATGAGTTTATGTTTTCGGTGGTGTCGTTGTAATATAAATAAATGTTTTGGGCATGTTGTATAATACGGTAAAAATGATAGGCCATAACGGCTTGTGATTCGAAAAGCGATGGCAATGAAAATCGTTTTCTTATTTCGGAAATGAGCGTGGTAGACAAATGTTGCTTTCCGGGCAAAAATTCGTCATTGCATCCTACGATGTGCACATTGTCAAAAGCAAGATTGCGGCTTTCCAATATGCCCATGATTTGCATGCCTGTCAGGGGCTCTCCGGTGAGCGGGAGAAATTCGGCAACCACATAGTGATTAAAGTATCTTTCGAGGTGCTTTATGGAAAAGAGGCCGGGCCACTGACGCGAAATTTGATAAATCTTTTGCAAAATATCGTGCAATAAGTTCCATTCATTTATCTTGAAAGTATTTTCGCCGGCAAGGATCGTCCTGTTTATTGTATAACTCATGCATCACCGATTCCCACCGATGCAAGATAGAAAATAGATCATTCCAAGGCAGATTTTCATTTGTCAATAAATTGACAAAACTTTGATCAGAAAAAAAAATCAAAAATTCCGTCTTTGGAATCAGCAGGTTTTGATTTTGTTTGAAATTTTCGGTTATCCTCTCTGCAAGACCGGGGTTTAGCCATTGAATAAAAGGGTTGTGAATATAATTCTTTACAACAGGCAAATAAATCAAATGACCATTTTGATGGATAAGCTTGATAAATTCCAGACACTGCTGATATAAAAAGAAAATATCTCCTTGGTTAAGGGGTAGACCATGGGTGATGTTAAAGTCAGGATCATTTTGCCGGACAAAATTCAGAAAAGGAAGTATCATGCTTTCGTCGGCAAATATGATGAGGGTATTTTCGTGGGTATGTGTTGCAATATTGTGTTTTAATGCCGATAATTGTTCATATACTCCTGAAAGCGGATAGATATAAAAGTTTTTACTTTTTTCAAAATTTTTTTGAAGTTGGAGCGAGGGTTTGTTTTTAAATAATTGATCGTTTTTTCTAAGAAAATAACCTGCTTCGTGATAAGTGTCTTCAAAATAATAGGCATCTACATCCCAAAATATCTGGGTGTCGAAATTTTCCTCAAGATGTTTAAAAATAATTTGTTCGGAGATGGATAAGGCATTAAATCCGGCGATGATGATTTTGGAAAATCGGGGAGCAATTTCCGTTAGATGTTGTGCAACGTATTTGTAGGCAAAACCTTCATATGTTTTGTTGTGTGATACAAGCAAATCCAACCATTTGGAGTAGATGGAAGGGATTGTTTGAAGTAATTGAAGGTAATGCCATTCATATTCTGATTGTTGATGTGTGGAAAATTTCAGGTCTATTTCTCTGTATTTGGCATACTCGGAAAATACCTTTTCAACATCATGGCATTGTTTGTCTATTTCATTAAAGTCATTGATAATTTTTGGAGCCCAGGACAAAAATCTATCGAAATTTTTCAGATCTTCCGGAACATCGCTTTCTATAAAGGCCTGATATAAAAATAATTCCGCTTCGGCTTTATCGGTTTTTTCCATTCCGGTAAGGTCGATAATCCAATCGTTAAGTTCTACGATTTTAGGAAGAATAATTGTTTGGCCGGGGAATCTCTCTTTCAAAATCTTTTTAAAAAAAACTATAGACCTGCGATTAGGAAAAATAACAAGAATATCCGACCAATCGGGCAATTTTTCTATAGGTAAACTTTCGGCTACCTTTTGTAGAAATTGCATCCGGAAAAAATTATTCGGTTACCAGTAACTTAAAACCAACGCCGTGAACGTTGATTAACTCCACGCGGGGATCTTTTGACAGGTATTTTCTAATTTTTGAAATAAAAACATCCATGCTTCGCCCGGTAAAATAATCATTTTTGCCCCAAACAGATTCAAGTAATAAATCCCTTTCTGCCACATTGTTGATATTGATTACCAGCAATCTGAGCAAATCGGCTTCTTTTTTTGTAAGGTGTTGTTCTGTGCCGTCTTTATACGTAAGTAGTTGATTTTTAAAATCAAAAGTATAATCTCCAATTTTAAAAATATCTTTTTTGGTCAGTCCGTTTTTGTCGAGAGTGCGTTTCAATATGGCTTCGATGCGCAGCAAAAGCTCGTCGAAATCAAAAGGTTTGGTAATGTAGTCATCGGCACCGGCATTGAAGCCCTCCAGTTTATCCTGTGTTTGCGATTTGGCTGTAAGAAAAATGATAGGCACATCGGGCGAGATTTTACGAATATCCTTGGCCAGCGAATAACCATCTTTTTTGGGAAGCATCACATCGAGAATACACAAATCCGGTCTGCTTTCGTTGAAGCGATTCAGGCCGTCAATACCGTCAATAGCCAATTTTACATCGTAACCATGTTTTTTAAGATTATCGGATATAACAAATCCAAGATTGGTGTCATCTTCAACCAATAAAATGGTGGCTTTGGTGTTTTCTTTTTTCATTGCTTCAAAGTTTTATTTGGTTATCTTAATCAAAGGTAAAGTTAATATAAACTTTGAACCTTTATGCAATTTACTTTCTAATTTTATTTCGCCTCCCATGGCTTTCAATATCGTTTTCACATAATATAATCCTAATCCAAAGCCCTTGATATTGTGGACATTGCCTTGAGGTATCCTGAAAAATTTATCGAAAATTAGAGATTGATATTCTTCCGGGATTCCGGGGCCGTTATCAATTACTTCAACGATGATATTTTTATTGTGGTTTTTTGTGCGAATTTCTATTTCCGGTGTTTTATCTGCATATTTTATGGCATTGTCGATCAAATTGGTAAATACATTTTGCAGATGAATGGGATCGCCGATAATTTTATCTTCGGAAGCGTTTAATAACAAATGAATTGTTCCGCCTTTTTGCGCGATGATTGGATGAAAACTTTCATAGACAGTTTGAATAAGTTGATGTATGGAAACTTCTTCCATTTTGATTTCCGGGGCTTTGTCAATCAGGCTGGTTTTCAGCACATTGTCAATCAGATTTTTCAATCTTTTACTTTCGTTGTATATAATTTCGGCATAAGTTTTCAGGTTTTTGTTTTGTTCGTCAATTTCTTTTCTCAATACATCGGAAGATAAAATTATGGTAGAAATGGGTGTTTTAAGCTCATGCGTCATATTGCTGATAAAGTCGTTTTTAATGTCTGACAATTGTTTTTCTTTGAAAAAAATAAAAAGTGCATAACTGTATAAACTCAACAAGATAAGCAGGATCATGGTCGAAACCATCCAGATGCCCATTTCGCTAAGTAAAAATTCTCTTTTTTTGGGAAAATATATGGCGAAGTAATGCCAATTGGAAATCCAATGAATGGTATCGGTATATTCTTTTATGTCTGTTTGTTGGTCGTTCGAAAGCCGGATAAAGTTTCCGAAAATCAATGAATCCGTAAAACAATCGTAGATCATGTATTCGAAATCCAAAGTGAGATTTCGTTTTAAAAACTCTCTTTTTAAAGCATTTTCAAGCCAAAAAGGATGAACCGTATCATTTACCAGGGCAATGAAATAATTGTTGCGGATTTTTTTTACGGGTTCTTCTATGACCGATTGATCTTTGTTGATTCGTTTAATTTCGTTTATCACACTGTTGAGAGCATCTATGACCTGTTGGTTGAATCTTTCTTCGCTGAGTTTGTATTCTTTGTTGATCCAAAATATTTGTACTCCTATGATGCTGATGATAATCAAAGAAGAAAGAAGGGCTATCCATCGAAGTGTACGATTTTTCATAGAGTTTTTTTATTGAGAAATTGAGATGTATATGAATGCTTGCAGTTTAAAAAATCATCCATTTTGCCTTGAAAAATAATTTCGCCACCTTTTTCTCCTCCTTCAGGTCCAAGATCTATGATATAATCGGCCGATTTTATCATATCGGGATGATGCTCGATCATCCAGATGCTATGACCTTCATCAATTAATCTTCCCATGGCATGGATTAAAATATTCACGTCATGGAAATGCAAACCGGTGGTGGGTTCATCAAAAATGAAAAGAGTTTTTTTTGACGTTCCGGATTTGACCAAATAAGATGCCAACTTGATTCTTTGTGCTTCACCACCACTGATAGTGGAAGAAGATTGTCCTAATGGCATATACCCGAGGCCGACATCCATCAATGCCTTGAGTTTGTCCAACAATTTTTTATGTTTGTCCGGTTCTTGGTTGAAAAACTCGAAAACTTCTTCGATCGATTTTGTGAGCAGATCATCAACATTCAGTCCCTTATAGTTAACCTCCAATACTTGTTCCTGAAACCTTTTGCCTCCACACGCTTCACAAACCAACCGTACGTCACCCATAAATTGCATATCTACGGTTATTTCTCCTTCTCCTTTACATTCTTCGCAGCGCCCACCCGCAACATTAAATGAAAAGGATGATGGTTTCAAACCGTATCGTTTTGCCAAAGGTTGCTTGGCCATCAATTCGCGTATATCGTCCCATACCTTTAGATAAGTAGCGGGGTTGGACCGGCTGGATTTCCCTAGTGGGTTTTGATCAATGAGTTCGATATTTTGAATTTCGTTGAAATGTCCATAAATTTTTCCGTATGGCAAAGGTTTTTCTGGTGAGTGCCCCATGATTTCACGCATCAGTGCAGGATAAAGAGTTTGGGTAACCAGTGAGGATTTTCCCGAACCCGATACGCCCGTGAAACAAACAATACATTGAAGCGGTATTTCTAATGATAAATTTTTGAGATTATGTCCGTGGCAATCTTCTATAACTATTTTTTTGTGGAATGATTGTTTTTTGTTGCGGGCAGTCATCGGTATATCGCCACGGATATATTTTGCAGTTAATCCGTTCGATTCTTTTAAAAAGAGGTCTTTTTCGCCCTGAAACACAACTTCCCCTCCGTTCACGCCTGCACCCGGTCCTATGTCGATAATATAGTCGGCTGCTTGTATGATATCTTCGTCGTGTTCAATCACCACAACGGTGTTTCCTAATTCTTTCAATTCTTTTAAAACCTTTATCAAGCGGTGGGTATCTCTTGCATGAAGACCTATGCTGGGTTCGTCAAGTATGTATATCGAACCGGTTAAGGTGCTGCCGAGTATGGTTGCAAGATACATTCTTTGGCTTTCGCCTCCGGATAAACTGTTTGACGCCCGGTTGAGTGTAAGATACCCCAGGCCGGTGTTTTGCATATAGGTTAATCGGCTATGTATTTCCAATAATATTCTTTGTGCGATTTTATTTTGTTGCTCTGTGAGTTTTATATTGTCAAAAAAAGATTTCAGTTCGTCAATGGGCATTAAGACCAAATCGATAATGGACTTGCCGTTGATTTTAACCCAGGCCGCATCCGGACGTATTCTTGTACCCTTGCAATCGGGGCAAACCGTTTTTCCCCTGTAGCGGGCAAGCATCACTCGGTATTGAATTTTATATGAATTTTCTTCCAGCATTTTAAAGAAACCGTTGATGCCGGGGAATGGCCCTGCCCCTTCCCATAAAAATTTTTTCTGATCGGGTGTAAGTTTTTTATAGGGAGTATGAACCGGAAAGTTGTATTGATGGGCCAAACGAATGAGCATATCTTTAAACTCGCTCATTTTTTCACCTTTCCAACACACAATGGCATCTTCATATACAGACAAATTTTTGTCGGGTACAACCAGGTCCTCATCAATTCCAAGCACAGATCCGAATCCTTCGCAAGTTTTACAAGCTCCATGAGGATTGTTGAAAGCAAAAAAATGCACATCGGGCTCTTCAAATTCAATGCCATCGGCTGTTAAACGATTATGGAATGTTTCAATATATGTTTGTTCACCGGTGAAATATTGTAAAGCACATGATCCCCGACCTTCAAAAAATGCTGTTTCCACAGATTCATAAATCCGGCTTTTGAGGTCATCGTCTTCGTTATTGACCGCAAAACGGTCAATAATCAAATATAAGCTTTCAATTTTTTCAACGGGATATGTAGAAAATAATTCAATTTTCTCTACTTGTCCGTTAATCAAAATTCGATTATAACCTGCTTCCATTAATAATTTTAACTGCCGGCTCAGGTCTTTTTCATTTTCATAGACAATTGGCGCCAACAGCATACATTTTGTCCCTTGTGGTAAATTGTGGATAAACTGCCATACATGGTCGGTAGTTTGTTTTATTACCTTTTTGCCACTAACAGGGGAGTATATTTCTCCAATTCTTGCAAACAGCAATTTCAGATAGTCGTATATTTCAGTTACAGTGCCAACGGTGGAGCGGGGATTGCCGCTTATTTTCTTTTGTTGTATGGCAATAGTCGGTGAAAGATTGATGATTTTGTCAACCTTGGGTTTTTCTATTTTTCCTAAAAATTGCCGAATATAACTGCTTAAACTTTCAATGTATTTTCTTTGCCCTTCTGCATAGAGAGTATCAAATGCGAGAGAAGTTTTCCCTGAACCCGATACACCTGTGATAACAGTCAATTTGTTTTCAGGTATCGACACAGAAATATTTTTCAAATTGTGTTGACGTGCGCCAATAATTTGGATTAATCCGGTTGTATTTTTCACGGTTATTTTTTCTGCAGTTTGCATGATTTTATTTGAGCCGTAAAATTAACATTTAACTGTTAAATGATAACGTGGTCAACGAAGCAGGACTAATAAAAAATGCAAATTTTCATTATACACAACTTCGACAGGAATGATTCCCGGATTTTAATAAATAAAAAAGCCGTTCCTCAACAGAACGGCTTGAATAGACAAGAACTTTTTGTTATTAATCCAATATTTTTACCATGGTAATTTTGAAGGTAAGATCTTTACCGGCCAAAGGATGATTCATATCCAAAGTGGCAGATTGTTCGTCTATGCGGGTAACGGTAAAAATCATCTCTTCACCATCCGAACCGGTTGTGCTTAACATTGAACCGATTTCAATATCGCCTTGCGGCAATTGAGCTCTTGGCACTTCAATAATCAACTCTTCGATGACAGGGCCGTAGGCTTTATCGCTGGGAATTGTAACCGTTTTGGTTTCGCCTTCTTTCATACCGATAACGGCTTCTTCAAAACCTTCAATCAGAGCATTTTCACCAACTACAAATTGCAGCGGTTCCATTCCTTCTGAAGTGTCGAATACTTCGCCATCGCTGAGCATTCCGACATAATGAACTTGAACTGTGTTTCCGTTTTGAACTGTTTTCATAGAAAAAAAATTTATGTTTTTAAATATTTTTCAAAATTAAGTAAATAGGTGGCATTTTACAAATTATTTTTTGTTAATTAAAACTTTCCGAACCGAACCATATTTTTCCAATAATTTTTGTGCTTCTTTCTCATCAACATTCAATTCTCGCATGATGATGCCAATGCCTCTATTTTTGAGTTTGGTATTGGATATCTTCATGTCGATCATTTTATTGCCTTTGACATGTCCTAATTTTATCATTAATGTAGTGGAAATCATGTTTAAAACCAGTTTTTGTGCTGTGCCGGCTTTCATTCTGGTAGAACCGGTTACAAATTCAGGACCAACTATCACTTCTACCGGATAGTCAGCCAATCGTGCAAGAGGTGTTTCTAGGTTGCAAGTGATGCATCCTGTAGTGATGTTGTTTTTGCGGCATTGTTCCAATGTGCCTGTTACATAAGGTGTTGTACCGGACGCACTTAAACCTATCACAAAATCTTTTGTGTTTATATTGTATGCTTGCAAATCGATCCATCCTTGCATGGTGTCATCTTCGGCATTTTCAACAGCTCTTCTTAATGCTTGGTCTCCACCTGCAATGATACCAATTACGGTATTGTAATCAACACCATAGGTTGGTGGACATTCGGCAGCATCCAGCACTCCCAAACGTCCGCTCGTGCCTGCGCCAATGTAAAACAGCCTTCCCCCTTGAAACATTTTTTGATATGCCGCCTGAATCAATTTTTCAATGGCCGGAATGGCTTCTGCCACGCAAATGGCAACTTTTTGATCCTCCTTGTTGATGTTTTCCAGTATCTCAATTACGGGCATGTTCTCAAGATTGTCATAGAGCGAATCTTGTTCGGTGATTTTTTTTACCATAAAAAATCCGGTTTAAAATTTTGAGGTAAAAATAGTGTAAATGGCTATATATCATGTTTGTTTCTACCAATATTTATTTTCGCTATTTCATTAGCCCTTTGTAAATGATGGCAAAATCAAACGATCAATAGCTTAGGTAAGTGTCAAATAAGGTTTGCAAATATGCCTTGCCCTTCAACGTCATTTCATTTAAATGTGCAGAATCTTTGGCATGGTTATATGTGATTTTTTGTAAAACATGGTCATAAACAACATACCCACTGTCTTCTACCCAACCAAATCCTGAAGGGAATGTATAAAATGCAAATCCCGGGTTGATAGTGTCTAAAACATCTCTGCTCCATTTAAAGGAAGTGTCTTTCAATCCCAGTTGGTTTAATATGGTGAAAGCAACATCGGTTTGTGAAACGGTTTTAAAAATCATCTTGCCTTGCCAGTCACTTTTAATTGTCGGTCCGTATATTAAAAAGGGTATTTTTCTGTATTCCGGCACAACAAAAGGGTGGTTTTTGGGAGAGTTATGCCCATGGTCCGATACGATCACAAACAATGTTTGATCATACCATTTTTGTTGCTTTGCAGCTTTAAAAAATTCTCCCAAACAACTATCGGCATACCACACACCATTGACATATCCATCTTCGTTTGTGCCCCAATGATGAATGTAAGGACGCGGTATGTCGTAAGGCGCATGTGATGACAAATTGAAAAAAGCCGATACAAAGGGTTGGGGGAGTTGGCCGGTATGATGTAAAAATTCTCTGAACATAATCTCGTCCGGAATGCCCAATTTGGAAGTAGCCCATTCTGCAGGAAAACTTTCTATGTCAAGTATTGTATCCCATGGTACGGAGTAAAGATAACTTTTTATATTGCCATAACTTAATTGGCCACCAAACATGAAAGAACCATAATAATTCTTTTTTTTCAGTGATTTTAAAAAATCCGGCAAACCATGGTATTTAGATGGTTGAGATATGATGGAAGTAACCGGTTGGGCAGGAAAGCCGCTTAAAATGGCAGTTATTCCTTGATCCGAACGGTCTCCGGAAGCATAGCATTTATAGAATAATATGCCTTCTTTTGCCAGTCGGTTAAAATTGGGAGTAACGCCGGGATATCCGCCCAAAGGTTCGATTAAATCTGCCGACCATCCTTCCAGGATGATTAACACTATGTTGGGTTGATGAGTGTTTAATATATCCGGCGATTGTCCTTTGTTCTTATATAATTCACTTACAATAGTATGGGCTTTGCCGGGAGGGAGGTATGTATATGGATTTTTTCCTGAAATTTCCATATTTTCGAGGATGCTGCTGCCAAGATGCCAAAATGAATTTACGGCGAGGTAATTGATATGCATGTTTTTTGAAAAAAACGCATCGCTTACCTGTAATGGTATTTGTTGCAAACCTCCACGCCCGGTTATAGGGATTAAGATCAACCACAGCACCCATTCTGCAATGACGGTCCATTTAGTTTTTTTTGTGCCGGTCTTTTTTTGTCGCAGGAGTTTATGTTGCAAGTAATAAAAAAAAACGATAAGTGCTAAGCAAAACAAAATCAAAACAATTGTATGGAGAGTCGTTAGTGATGAAATGCCTTCTCCCAATCTGTCGAGATAAGTAATTGCTTTGTAGTTGGCTTTAGTTTGCCATTCTTTATAAAGAGGAATTTCAGCAGTGATCAAAACGGCATAAAGCGAAAATACCACAAAATTCCATAAAGTAACTGCTTTAATCCATAATTCATTGGGTAGCCATTGATAAATAAAGAAAATGAGCCAAGGAATTATGCTGAAATAGGCAGCTGCAGCCAAATCAAGTTTAAATCCCTTTATAAACGCCTGTAAAATTTCTCTATAACCGGTTTCTTGAAAAAAATGAAATCCTGTAAGATAAAAAAACAGCCGCCCAATGAAAAAAATAATAATCCACAACAACCATTGGGCGAGCATTTGCTTACTGTATCGTGGAAGCGTAAATTTTGAAATGAAACTGTTCATCAAATGGTTAATTCTGTTACCTTTTTATTGCAATGAAAAATTTATCAATGAACTTTTACAAGAAAGTAATTTTTTTTACCTTTTTGAATTAAAATATACTTGTTTTTCAGTAGCATACTTGTGTCAAATTTAGTTTCCGGGGTGATTTTTTGCTTATTGACGGATACGGCTCCACTCTGCAACATCCGTCTTGCTTCTCCTTTAGATGAAAATATTTTGGTGTAGACGGCAAGAAAATCCGGTGCCGGGATAACGTTTTCCAGTTCATTTAGAGGAACCTCAAAGACCGGAATGCCTTCAAAAATTTCTTCTATCAATTGATCGTTCATTTTTTGCAATGCTTCTATGGGTTCTTTTCCAAATAAAATTTCAGATGCTTGACGTGCTTCCAGAAAGTCCTCTTTAGAATGAACCAAACAGGTTATTTCTTCGGCCAGTTTTTTTTGTAAAATTCTTTTTTCCGGAGATTGAAAATGCTCATCAATCAAGGGGGAAATTTCTTCCTGTGGCAATAAAGTGAAAATTTTAATCATTTTGGCAGCATCTTCGTCGCTCAGATTGATCCAAAATTGATAAAATTTATATGGCGATGTTTTTGTCCTGTCTAACCACACATTGCCTTGTTCGGTTTTCCCAAATTTGTTGCCATCGCTTTTGGTAATAAGATGAGTCACAAGTGCATAAGCGTCTTTTTGATCCAAGCGTCTGATTAATTCAAGTCCGGTTGTTATGTTGCCCCATTGGTCAGATCCTCCCATTTGCATGTAGCAATCGTAATGACGGCTCAAATAAAGGAAGTCGAATCCTTGAATGAGTTGATATGTAAATTCTGTAAAAGATAGGCCATATTCCATCCGCGTTTTCACAGATTCTTTTGAGATCATGTAATTGATGGTAATATGTTTCCCAATATCCCGGATAAAATCGATGAGACGCATGTCTTTGAACCAGTCGTAGTTATTTACCATCATCGCTTTACCTTGGTCGAAATCAATAAACTTTTCTAATTGTTTGCGGATACATTCGGCATTATGGCGTATTTCGTCTTCTGTGAGCAATGGTCTTTCTTGTTTTTTCCCTGTAGGGTCGCCGATCATACCCGTGGCTCCTCCAATCAATACCACCGGAATGTGTCCATGCCTTTGAAAGTGAATCAACGTGATGATTTGAGACAAACTGCCTATATGCAGAGAATCGGCAGTAGGGTCAAAACCTATATAACCTTTGCGGGGTGTATCTTTTAACCACTCTTTTGTACCGGGCACCATTTCTTGCAACATGCCTCTCCAGGTCAATTCTTCTATGAAGTCCATTTTTTCGTTTTTTTGCCGTGCAAATATAACTCAAACCTGTTGAACATTTAAATCATTGTTTATTTTAACCATGTTAGACAAAAAAATTATCCTTAAAAAAGGCAAATCGCAATCATTGTTTCGCTTTCACCCGTGGGTTTTTTCCGGCGCTATTCAAAAAATAGAAGGGGATATTGACGATGGCGATTGGGTAAAAGTTTTTTCTTATGACGAAAAATGGTTGGGTTCGGGTTTTTTTCAAAAGTCAGGATCTATCAGCATACGCATTTATGATTTCTTGAATGAAGAACAACAACCCGGAGAAATTTTTCAGAAAAAGATCGGCGAAGCCGTCGCATTGCGAAAATTGTTGGGACTGCCTTCTGATGAAACAAATGCTTTTCGTTTGATACATGGTGAAGGTGACGGTTGTCCCGGGCTTATTGTCGATGTATATGATCATGTGGTGGTTTTGCAATCACATATCAATGGGCCTGACCGCTATATCAATGAAATTACTGATGCCATTTTTTCAAACTTACCATTTGTTCACACGGTGGTTCATCAACATTTACCTGCAGATCCTTCAAGTCGTGCAAAAATTGTAAAAGGTAAAAATCCGGGTAAAGTTCCGGTCAGGGAAAATGGATTGAAATTTTTTGTTGATCCGGTGGATGGGCAAAAAACAGGATTTTTTATTGACCAACGTAATAATCGCCAACTTGTTAGGGAAATGTCAGAAAATAGAAAGGTGTTGAATGCTTTTTCATACACAGGTGGCTTTACTGTGGCGGCTTTGGCAGGGGGGGCATCTTTGGTCGATTCGGTGGATATCTCAAAGGCAGCTTTGCAATTAGTCAAAGAAAATATTGCTGTCAATCATTTTGAAATGAAAGGACAAATTATTGAAGCCGACGTGATGGATTGGTTAAAAGAAATTCCCGAAAGTTTTTATGATTTGATTATATTGGATCCACCGGCTTTTGCCAAAAATCATAAAGCCCGTCATCAGGCCTATGTTGCATATAAACGCATAAATGCCATCGCCCTGAAAAAATTAATGACCGGAGGTTTGCTTTTTACATTTTCATGCTCTCAAGCCATCAGCAATGCAATGTTCGAAGATATTTTGCGTGCGGCTGCCATTGAGGCAAAAACACCCGCGGTTATTCTCAAAAGATTACACCAATCATCCGACCATCCGGTGAATATTTTTCATCCTGAAGGGTCCTATTTAAAAGGATTGTTAATTTACAAGAAACCGTTTTCATGACAAAGCTATGAAGAATAATGTACGGCAAATTTTAAACATAGCATGGCCTCTGACCATCAGTGGTTTCTCCACAGCACTTTTGCAATTGGCCGATACGGTGTTTCTTGCCAGGTTTGATGAGCAAGTGATGGCAGCTGCCGGCAACGCAGCATTGTTTTATTTTTTTGTTGTTTACTCATTGGCAGGCCTCTCCAATGGCATTCAAATCATCATGTCACGAAGATTGGGAGAAAATAAACCGCAAGAAATTCCGGAATATTTTCAACATGGATTTGCTGTTTTATTGGTTTTGGCCATTTGCATAATCATTTTTGTTTTATTCTTTTTTAAAGTGATGGCATTTCATCTCAATAGTTCGGATTTTATTGCCGGCCAATCCGTTTTGTTTATTCGATACAGAATTTGGGGATTACTGCCTGTTGTCGTTTCCATGCTTTTTCACTCTTTTTATACAGCCATTCAAAAAACCAAAATCATCTCCATTGCCACAACCATTTCTGTTGGGTTAAATATTATCCTTGATTATATTTTCATTTTTGGATTTGGCCATTGGAAAGGATGGGGTTTGCAAGGCGCAGCCATTGCTTCGGTATTGTCCGAAATTGCCGGATTGATTTTACTTTGGACATTTTACAGGAAGTTTTTTTCAGAAAAATATCCATGGTATCGTAAATTTCGATATAAATGGACCTGTTTCAAGACCATTTTTAATGTTTCTTTGCCATTGATCATGCAAGGTTCGGTAGCTATGGGTGCCTGGTATTTGTTTTTTAACTTCGTCGAGCACATCGATTGGAAATCACTTGCAGTTTCGCATATTGTCCGCAGCTTGTATATGTTTTTTATGATACCTGTTTTTTCCATTTCTATAGCAGTCAATACATTGACGGCAAACCTTTCCGGTTCGGGTGACTTATCAAAAATCTCATCGATTTTACGTTCTGCATTAAACTTGAGTTGGGTTTGGAACATACTGTCAATAATCGTTCTATTGTTTGGAGGTGAGTTTATCGTGTCACAATATACTACCATGCCTGAGCTTATAGAAATGACTAAGCCCGTACTTTGGGTAATAGGGGGGGCTTTTTTTATTTTTTCTGTGTCTACCAATTTTTATCAGGCAATTGCAGGATTGGGTTATACCAAGCAGGCGTTTTTCATAGAATTGATTAGTATATTGATTTACATCACAAGTGCCTGGATAATCATTTTCCGTTTAGGAGGCAATGTTACGCATGCATGGATGAGTGAATGGATATATTTTGGCATTTTTGCGGCATTGTGTTTTTATTTTTTAAAAAAAATAAGATGGCAACCGAAAAAAATTTAAAATGGGTTTATATGGGCACGCCTGCTTTTGCTGCAGGTGTGTTGGAAATACTTTTAAAACACGGTTTTAAGCCGGAGGCCGTGGTTACTCCCCCCGACAAACCTGCCGGTAGAGGATTGAAACTTAAAGCTCCGGAAGTTAAAATAAAAGCACAAGAATATGGGATTCCGGTTTGGCAATATGAAAACTTGACCGATCCCGCATTGGTAGAAAAATTACAACAACTTAATCCGGACTTAATTGTAGTAGTCGCTTTCAAAAAATTGCCCGGGGTTATTTGGAAAATTCCCCGTATCGGGACAATCAACCTTCATGCATCATTGTTGCCTCAATACCGGGGGGCGGCACCTATCAATTGGGTTATCATCAATGGAGAAAAGAAAACCGGAGTAACCACTTTTTTTATCAATGATAACATTGACACCGGAGATATACTCATGCAGGAAGAGGTCTTTATCAGTCCCGGAATGACTGCCGGACAATTGCATGATGTGTTGATGAATAAAGGAGGGTTATTGTTGGTAGAAACTTTAAAGGGAATTGAAAAAAATACAATAAAACCAAAACCTCAGATCACCTTCGATGAGACCTTGAAAAAAGCACCTAAAATTTATACCCGCGATTGCGTAATCGATTGGAAAAACGGACTATTGCCGGCATATCGTAAAATTTTGGGTTTGTCTCCTTATCCGGGTTCGATTTTTTATTTGAAAAATATAAACCGTCAAAAACCACTTTTAATCAAGGCCTATCATGCAGAATTTGACGAAAATAAAAAAACGACAGATTTGACTTGGAATAAGCAAGAAAAAGAATATTTTGAAATATCGTCTCCCGAGGGTACATTGAAAATTGATGAATTACAACCGGAAGGTAAAAGAAAAATGACTGCAAAAGAATTTCTTAATGGTATACAAACAGGGGAGTGGGAATTGTTCATTTGAGTTGGAAATATTTTTTGAAAAAGAGTATCAAAAAACTTAATTTTTTATTTGCCGGAGTTTAAATTTTAATAAATTTTTTTGTCAAGAAACATAATTTTTTCAAATATTCAGTATTAAGTTTTACAAGAAATCCGTTGTCATTTCTATAATTCTGTTAACAAGCCCAAATACAAATAAAAAAATTCTATATTTACGCCAAATTAAATTTTTCAAATATTTATGTTAGCATAATAAATTTTTAAATATATTTGCCATGAAACCTGAAGAAACGATCGATTATCATTTAAAATCTACGTGGTTGAGAATCGTAAAAATGTATAATAGTATTGCCAGCGAATATCAGGCAACACAAGGAATTGGGATGTTGCTTATAAATATAGACGAAGAAGGAACATTTGTGACGGATTTGGGGCCAAGGTCGGGTATTGAAAAAACATCCCTTGCACGCATCATGAAAAGCATGGAAGATCAAGGGTTGATTGTGAGGATTCCGGATACACAAGACAGGAGAAAAGTTTTGGTGAAATTGACCGAAGAAGGTGCCAAAAAAAGAAAAATTGCCAGAAAAGTTGTTCGTGCGTTTAATGAGTTAATCTTAAGCAAGCTAAACAAATCAGAAAAAGATACTTTTTTCAAAGTAATGGAGAAAATCAATCAAAGTATTGAAGAATTTAAAAAACAAACAAATGAGAAGAAAAATTGAGAAAATAGCAGTATTGGGATCCGGTATCATGGGGTCCCGGATTGCATGTCATTTTGCCAATGTGGGCATACAAGTTTTATTATTGGATATTATTCCTAAAGAATTGACTGAAGAAGAGAAGCAAAAAGGCCTTGATTTAAGTCATCCACAGGTGAGAAACAGGATTGTGAACGAATCTTTGAAGAATGCCTTAAAATCTAATCCCTCCCCGATTTATCATCAATCTTTCGCTAACCGGATTACTACAGGAAATTTTGAAGATGATTTTGACAAAATTTCCGAATGTGATTGGGTTTTAGAAGCAGTGGTTGAGAGGTTGGATATCAAACAACAAATTTTTGAAAAAGTAGAAAAGTTTATCCGGAAGGATGCCATTATTTCCACCAATACTTCAGGTATTCCTATTCATATGTTGATCGAGGGAAGAAGTGAAAATTTTGCCAAGAATTTTGTAGGGACACATTTTTTTAACCCACCGAGGTATTTGAAATTACTGGAAATAATACCTTCTCCAAAAACTGATCCTGATATCATCGAGTTTTTAAAGCATTTCGGAAGTAAAATTTTAGGTAAAAAGGTAGTGATTTGTAAAGATACTCCGGCGTTTATTGCCAACAGGATAGGGGTCTTTGGTATACAGTCAATTTTTCACATGATTAATGACCTGGGGCTTACCATTGAAGAAGTAGATAAACTTACCGGACAGATTCTTGGTCGCCCCAAGTCGGCTACCTTTCGTACGGCAGATGTGGTTGGATTGGATACATTGGTTCATGTTGCAAACGGGCTCAAACAAAATTGCCCCAATGACGAAGCCAATCATCTTTTTGAAATACCGGCTTATGTCAAGAAAATGATTGAAAATAATCAATTAGGCAATAAAACCAAACAAGGATTTTACAAAAAAGTAAAAAAAGAAAACGGAGAAAGCGAGATTTTGGCTTTAGATCTTCAAACAGGCGAATACCGTCCAATGAAGAAAGTGAAATTTGCTTCATTGGAAGCAGCTAAAGCCATTGATAATTTACAACAAAGGATTAAATTTTTGTTTGAGTCACAAGATAAAGCCGGGGAATTTTACAGGAAAAGTTTTTTATCTTTATTTGAATATGTGAGCAAACGTATACCCGAAATAGCCGATGAAATCTATAAAATAGACGAAGCGCTCAAAGCCGGTTTTGGTTGGTCTCTCGGACCATTTGAAACATGGGATGCCATAGGGCTGAAAAATGTGGCAGAGAAAATGAAAGAGGCCGGCATTAAACCTGCTGCCTGGGTTGAAACAATGTTATCGGAAGGAATTGACCATTTTTATGAAATACGGGATGGTAAGAAGTATTATTATGACATTAATTCAAAATCATTCTTGCCCGTTCCCGGATATGAGGATATCTTGGTGATGAGTTATCTCAAAGAAACTAATACACTTTGGAAAAATTCCGGTACTACCCTGGTTGACCTGGGTGACGGCATCCTGGGATTGGAGTTCCACACTAAAATGAATGCCATAGGCGGGGATGTGCTGCAAGGCATTCAATATGCTTTGGATGTTGCTGAAAAAGATTACAAGGGATTGGTGATATACAATGAAGGAGAAAATTTTTCGGCAGGAGCCAATGTCGGCATGATATTTATGCTTGCTGCCGAACAAGAATATGAAGAATTGGACATGGCCGTAAGGATGTTTCAAAATACCATGATGCGTATCCGCTATTCTTCTGTTCCTGTGATAGCAGCACCACATAATCTTACATTGGGTGGAGCATGTGAGCTTTGTATGCATTCAGACAAAGTAGTGGCTCATGCCGAAACTTATATGGGATTGGTGGAGTTTGGAGTAGGGGTCATACCTGCCGGCGGTGGCACCAAAGAATTTGCATTACGTCTTTCTGATGAGTTGAAAGAAGGCGATGTAGAGCTTAACAGGTTTCGTCAGAGATTTCTCACGATAGGTCAGGCCAAAGTTTCCACCTCTGCTTATGAAGCATTTGATCTTGGGTATCTAAGACCCGGGTTGGACGAAGTGATTGTCAGCCGAGACCATCAGCTGCAATATGCCAAACAAAGTGCTTTGTTGATGTGGGAAAAAGGGTATGTTAAACCACAACCTCGAAAGGATATCAAAGTGTTGGGGCAAGAAGCGCTGGGTTTGGTTTACGTTGGGGCAAATTCGATGCTTGCCGGAAATTATATCACCGAATACGAACAAGAAATGAGCAAAAAATTGGGATGGATATTAGCCGGCGGAGATCTGTCTTCATCCACACAAGTCAGCGAACAATATTTGCTTGATTTGGAAAGGAAAGTATTTGTGGAGTTATGTATGAATAAAAAGACCCTTGAAAGAATGCAAAGTTTGATTACAACAGGAAAAGTTTTAAGAAATTAAAAAAACAGGAATATGAAAAGTGTATACATTGTTGCCGGAAAAAGAAGTGCTGTAGGCAAAGCCAATAAAGGAGGTTTCAGGTTTTTTCGTCCCGACGACCTGGCAGCCCAAGTGATTAAAGCATTGTTGAAAGAAGTGCCAAATGTAGATAAAGAAGAAATAGACGATGTGATTGTAGGGAATGCTATGCCTGAAGCTGAGCAAGGGCTGAATGTCGGACGTCTGATTTCGTTAATGGGGCTTGATACGGAAAAAGTTCCCGGAATGACTGTCAATCGTTATTGCTCTTCCGGTTTAGAAACCATAGCTATTGCGGTGAGTAAAATTAATGCCGGATTGGCTCAGTGTATTATTGCTGGAGGTACTGAATCGATGAGCTTAATTCCTATGGGCGGATGGAGAGTAGTACCCAATCCTTCGATTGCCCTCAATCATCCGGATTGGTATTGGGGTATGGGCTTGACAGCCGAGGCGGTGGCAAAAGAATATAACATTTCACGGGAGGAACAAGATTTATTTGCCTTGAAATCACATCAAAAAGCCATCAGAGCAATTGACAACCATTTATTTGACGAAGAGATTGTACCTATTGAGGTTACTGAAAATTATATTGATGAGAACGGAAAAAAATCTACCCGAAGTTGGGTGGTAAATCAAGATGAAGGTCCCCGTCGGGATACAAATTTGGAGGCGTTAAGCAAGTTGAAACCTGTCTTTGCCCAAAATGGTTGCGTCACAGCCGGAAACTCATCACAAACAAGCGATGGCGCCGCATTTGTGTTGGTATGCTCGGAGGAGTTTGTGAAACAACATAATCTCACACCTGTGGCACGTTTGGTTTCATATGCCGTGGCCGGTGTTGAGCCTAGAATAATGGGGATAGGACCGGTGGCAGCCATCCCAAAAGCATTGAAATTGGCCGGATTGAGTCAAGACAGTATTGATTTGATTGAATTAAATGAAGCATTTGCATCACAATCAGTTGCAGTGATCAAAACTTTGGGATTGAATGAGGAGATTGTCAACGTCAATGGAGGAGCCATTGCTTTGGGGCATCCCCTCGGATGTACCGGAGCAAAATTAACTGTGCAAATTTTGAATGAGTTGCGTAGGAGAAACAAAAAATATGGCATGGTAACCATGTGTGTTGGCACCGGTCAAGGTGCTGCAGGTATTTTTGAATTGTTAAATTAAAAATATATCAATATGGAAACATCGAAAATAAAAGCTTTGAAAGGTGGGGAATTTCTTATAAAAGATACAGATTTTAAATCTGTTTTTATCCCCGAAATGTTTGACGAAGAACAAAAAATGATTGCAGAAACCTGTCAAACATTTTTAGAACAAGAAATATTCCCCATTTTAGATCGTATAGATTCTCTTGAAGAAGGATTAATGCCAAAACTGTTGGAAAAATCAGGGGAGCTTGGAATGTTAGGTCTCACAATTCCTGAAGAATATGGAGGTTTAGGGAAAGATTTCGTAACCGGTATGCTATTGACTGAAAAGATAGGGGCGGGGCATTCTTTTGCCGTTGCATTTGCAGCTCATACTGGAATTGGTACTTTGCCTATTTTATATTTTGGAAATGAAGAACAAAAAAAGAAATATCTGCCTAAGCTTGCATCAGGTGAATGGAAGGCGAGCTATTGCCTCACCGAACCCGGATCCGGTTCAGATGCAAATTCAGGCAAAACAAAAGCTACTTTGAGCCCGGATGGAAAGCATTACTTGATTAATGGTCAAAAAATGTGGATTACCAATGCAGGATTTGCCGATTTGTTTATAGTTTTTGCTAAAATTGACGATGATGAAAATTTGAGTGCATTTATTGTTGAAAAGGGCTTTGGAGGCATTGAATTGAATCCGGAGGAAAAGAAAATGGGTATTAAAGGTTCTTCTACACGCCAGGTATTTTTTAATAATTGCCCTGTACCGGTAGAAAACTTATTGGGAGAAAGAGGGGAAGGTTTTAAGATTGCACTTTATATTCTTAACATTGGGCGTATCAAATTGGCCGGTGCAGCATTAGGAGCAGCAAAAGAATTGATAAAAAAATCGGCAGTATATGCCAATGAGCGCGAACAATTTGGACGTCCGATTGGTAAGTACGGAGCAATAAAGTATAAATTGGCCCAACAAACCATAGAAACTTATGCTCTCGAGTCGGCTCTCTACCGTTGTTCTAAAAACATCGAAGATGCTATCATTCAGTCGTTGGAAGAAGGTAAAAGCAAAACAGAGGCAGACAAGTTTGCCATTAAAGAATATGCCATCGAAGCGGCCATATTGAAAGTTTTCGGATCCGAGGCACTCGATTATGTGGTGGATGAAGCCGTACAAATATACGGAGGAATGGGTTATAGTGCCGAAGGACCTGTTGAAAGGGCATATAGAGACAGCCGGATAAACCGGATTTTTGAGGGAACCAATGAAATTAACCGCTTGTTGATTGTTGATATGCTTTTGAAAAAAGCAATGAAGGGAGAGTTGGATCTCTTGTCGCATGCTCAAAATGTGGCTAAAGAGTTAATGCAAATTCCCGATTTTGGCTCTGAAGACAATAGTTTATTTGCCAATGAGAAAAAAGCTATCACTAATTTTAAGAAAGCGATATTGATGGTAGCCGGATCTGCGGCTCAAAAGTTAATGACTGAGTTGGCAAAGGAACAAGAGATTTTGATGAATGTGTCCGATATGATTATTTTAACTTATGTGGCAGAATCAACATTATTGGGTACCATGAAACGCATCGAAATGATGGGCGAAGATGCCAACAAAGAAGCAATAGCAGCTACACAAGTTTTGATATACGATACTGCCGACAAAATTTTTAAATATGGTAAAGACGCCCTTGCCGCTTTTGCCGAAGGTGACGAACTGAGAATGATGATGGTAGGGTTAAAGCGTTTTACCAAAACGGATATCATCAACCATAAAAATTTACGCAGACAAATTGCTGATGCAACATTGAAAAATAATATGTACGTTTTTTCTTAAAATTGATTTTACCAGGTTTTACGCTAAAAGGGAGAATGGATTTCTCCCTTATTTAATTTTTTAAAATTAAATTAAAAAAAAAAATTAGATATTTGTAAAAAAAATGCCTATGAAAAAGATTTACAAATTTATGTTTGTCATGATGTTAGCATTTGCTAACACTGTTGTAAGTTACGGTCAATGTACTCCGGACCCTCAATATACCCAACCGGGTATTTATCCGGATACCATTCAGAACCTTCCGCATGCCCAGGAAGGGGTGCCATATTCTACCACTATCACTTTTGTTATACCGGCTTCGGATACCATCAATGGTTTCCCTATTTCTGTAGATAAAGTGATTTTAAAAACAATTGTTGGTCTACCGGCAAATTTTTCTTATGCTTGCAATACGGGTAATTGTACTTGGAATGGTGGGACCAGCGGATGTGCATTGATCTCAGGTAACCCACAACAGGGACAAGCAGGCACATATCCCTTGAAAGCAGCCGTAGAATATTATGTGGGAGGTTTGCAAACACCACAGAAAGACACGGCATATGGATATAAAATAGTGATTGATCCCGCCGCAGGCGTTTCTTTGATACGCAGTGAAGATTTAAGCATAAGTCCGAATCCTGCCAACGACAGATTTATTTTATTTAACGCTCAGGCCAAAAATTTGGAAGTTTTAATTTACAATACATTGGGAGAATTAATCCAAGCCAAAACGACTATATCCAATGCCAAAAATATCCAGGTGAATGTGAATGATTTGCCGGATGGGATCTATTTTATCAAAGTCAATAATCAAGGCAAAACATTGAAAACAGAGAAGTTGGTGGTTGCTCATTAATTTATCTTGAAAAGGTTGGGGAATGATGTTTAAGATAAAAGAATACCTATTGAATAAAGGGGCAGTTTGTTTGCTTACAATTGCCCCTTTTTTATTGAAATCACAAAATCAATACACGGTCAAGGGTATTGTAAAAGACGAAAACTCTCAAGAGCTATTGGTAGGGGCGACAATTATTTTGGATGGCAAGCCCGTTGCTTCGTCACAAATAGACGGAAGCTTTACGATTACTGCCAATGAAGGAAGCCATAATATTACCGTGAAATTTATCGGATATCAAGATTTTGTCAAAACTATCAAGCTTCCCGAAGACAAGGATAAAATCATTTCCATCTCTTTAAAACCCGCAGAGGTATTGTTAAACACAGTGATTATTTCGGCATCAAGATATGAGCAAAAGATAGAAGAGGTGCCGGTATCGATGGAGGTAATCAAGCCAAAATTCATTGAAAACCGCAACACATACAATCTTGAAACCGCAGTGAAGCAGATACCCGGCGTGGATATTAACGATGGGCAGGTAAGTATCCGTGGAGGAAGTGGATACAGTTATGGAGCCGGGAGCCGTGTAACTGTTTTGGTCGATGATTTGCCTTTATTATCGGCAGATGCAGGCGATATAAAGTTTAATTATTTGCCAACCGAAAACATTGCCCAGGTAGAGGTAATTAAAGGAGCGTCAAGTGTGTTGTATGGTTCATCCTCGCTCAATGGAATCATCAATATTATCACGAAAGATCCGACGAATGAGCCGGAAACAAGAATATCTTTCTTTCATGGTGTTTATAATGATCCTGTCCGTCCTGATTCAACAGGCAGTAGACGAGATTCAACGGGTCAATTAAGAAAACCATTGAAATGGTGGGGCGAAAGGGCCAATCCTATTTTCACCGGAATGAACTTTTCTCATGGCAGATTGGTCAACCGTTTTTCTTATGTTGTGTCAGGCAATGCATTTGCCGACCAAGGGTATCGGGAAGGAGCCACAGAGCAAAGAGCAAGAATTAATACCAAAACAAAATATTATTTCAATGAAAATAAAAAACTATATGCCGGAATAAATGCTTCATACATGTGGGTGAAAGCAAGTTATTTTTTATTATGGCAAAATGCCGATTCCGGTGCTTTAAGACCAAGAGGAGGCGTCGACACTCCTGCTACTACATTGAATTTTTTCAATGGTTACAGGTTAAATGTGGATCCATATATCGTATACAGAAAATCTGACAAAACCACCCATTCTTTCAAATCAAGGTTTTATAGAACGGTCAACAACAGTATTACAAAACAAGGGTCAGATGCAGATTTGTATTACATGGAATATCGCATTGTTACCAAACTGCCACGGGGGTGGAATTTGTCCGGTGGCGCCATGCAAATTTTTAATGTGGTAAAATCCGAGCTATATGGCGATCATAATGGGATGAACAGTGCTTTATATGGACAGTTTGAAAAAAAATGGGAACGATTGTCATTGACTTTAGGATTGAGAGGAGAATATTTCAAAGTAGATTCCATTACATCAAAAGCCGATATATTGTTCCCCAAAAATATCAAGTTTACCTCGAATACTACCGAATGGAAGGATACCCTTATTTTGATGAAGAACGCACCAATACGACCGGTTTTCAGGATTGGTGCAAACTACAGGGCACATAAGGCAACATTTATCAGAGCATCTTTCGGACAAGGATACCGTTTCCCATCCATAGCCGAAATGTTTGTCAACACCAATTTATCCACTCTTAAAATATTTCCTAATCCAAATCTGATGCCTGAAACCGGGTGGTCAACAGAGATTGGAATTAAACAAGGAATTACTTTAGGAAAGTTTATGGGATATCTTGATGTAGCCGGCTTTTGGATGGAATATCAAAACATGATAGAATTTAATTTTGGACAGTATTATCCCGATTCAATCACCAGCCCTACATTATTTGATTATTTCAACTACAGCGGTTTTCGTTCGACCAATGTGAGCAGGGCCCGGATTAGTGGATATGAAGTGACTTTGGTGGGTAATTTCAAATGGAAAGATTGGAATGTGGATGCCATGGCCGGATATACGTATATGAATCCTATCAACCTTAATTATGACAGTGCATATCGAGCTACTTTCAGCGATACGACAACCAATATGTTGAAATATCGTTTCAAACACATGTTCCGTTCTGATTTGCAGGTCGATTATAAAAAGTGGGGATTTGGATTTTCAACAAGATACAACAGTTTTATGGTGAATATTGACAGGATGTTTGAAGAACCTTTGTTTGGAACAATCGAAGCAAGTAAAATACTTCCCGGTTTGAAAGAATACAGAAGAAGAAACAATCGTGGTTTTTGGATATTTGACGCCAGATTGATATACAGGCTAAATAAAAACACTGCTATATCTTTGGTTTCAAACAACGTGTTTAATGTCGAATATATGGGACGTCCGGGAGACATCCAACCTCCAAGAACCCTTATGTTTCGCTATGATTTTAAATTTTAGGTAAAAAATTTAAACATAACGTTTCTCCGGTATGCAATGATTCCATATGCTTTCTTCACTTAATGGAATTGCTTCCAGATAGAACCTTTCTTTCTTAATGGGGTGGATAAACTCCAAGCTTGCAGCATGCAAGCATATGGAGCCATCTTTATTGCTTCGCTTGGAGCCATATTTTAAATCGCCTTTGATGGGTAAACCCGCGGCCGATAATTGAGCCCGGATTTGATGATGTCGTCCGGTTTCTAAAATTATTTCCAACCATGAATAACGTTCAAATTTTTTTAACAATTTATAGTGTAAGATGGCTTTTTTTGCATTGCCTGTTGGATGGGAAAAAACGTATGTTTTGTTTTTTTTCCCATCACGTTTTAAAAAATGAATTAAGGTATCCTCCGGTTTTGGAGGGGTATTTTCAACCACAGCCCAATAAATCTTTCGTATTTCACGGCTTTGCAACATCACGTTGATACGTGCCAATGATTTGGAAGTTTTGCAAAACAAAACGAGACCCGAAACAGGCCTGTCAATCCTGTGGGCTGCATTCAAATAAACATTGCCCGGTTTTTTGTCCCGATGCCGGATATATTCTTTGAGCATATCTTCAAGAGACGTGTTGCCGGCTGCATCTGCTTGAACAAGTTCACCGGGTAATTTATTTATTACCAGCAAATGATTGTCTTCGTATATTATTCGGTCTTTTAAAGAAATATTTTTCATGATGGCTTTTTTGCGATGATAATTTTTTTGCTTAACCCGTCTTCCATTTCAATCACCAAAGGAACATATGTTTGATTTTGAGGAAGAGATAAGATTAATTCATATAATAAAGTCGAACGGGGAGGCACATACCTGCAATGACACGACCATTTGATCATACCGATATCTGTAACAGGGGCAAGTTTTTTTATGTTAATTTTGAAATTAGCAGGATTGTAAACCGGAATTTGTATAGTATCGTCGTAATTGTTTACCCATATTGTGTCCGGGACATGCCAAAATGCGTTGTTTTCAGATGTATCTTTTTCAATTTCAATTTTATCTATTGCATTATCGTTCTCTTCTTGCAACTCATCAACCGATAAGATTTCGATTCTTCTCTCCAATGCAGCTTTTATCGAATAGATAGATTCTTTGACATTTTTTTCATCATCGCTCACATCCTTTTGAGATTTAAATTCTCCAAAAGGAATTTTTTTGATAATCAATCTTGCACCGTTGGATGCATTTCCATACATGTATGGTTTTAAAACACCACCGTGGTATTTTTCCAAATAATTAATCAACGAATGTATACGTCTCATGGTAAGATTCACATTATAATCACTTTTGGCAAGCGGGCTGGCAAAACCTTTCACGGTGAGTTCAATTGAGTTGCCTTCACTGAGTGTTTTATAAATTAATCCTGCAATTCTTTCAAGTTTATCACAATTGTTTTTGACATAATTTTCAAAGAAATTTTCCAATTCTATGGCGGTTTGTTCTTTTTCGTCTTCGTCCATTCCTTCGGTACCTTTTTCAAGATATAATTGTTTTAAATTATAATAATCCCGGCATGTAGTCAGGTAATCGGTTTGAGTGATTGTGTCGCGGGAGCGAGGATTGGGTTCATCGTTATGAAAATACAGTTTAAGTGGAAGGTATTTTTGAATGGCCTCTACTTCTTTGTTTTGTTCGGGTTTTGGAGCATCTATTTTAAAATAATATACATCGTTGCAACAGGTTTCTCCTTTTTTCGACAGCGATCCTTTTCTGTTTGAAACCCAAACAACCATTGTATCGAAATTTCTGTAATACATATCGTTTGCCGGGGAATTTACCGGAGGCATGATATTGTGAGGAGGTTCAAATCCCGATTCTATATCGCCTTGAGAATAAAAAATATCAAATCCTCCAAGCCCATAGTGCCAATCTGAGCTAAAATAAAGTATTTTTTTTGATGGATCGTAAGAGGGAGTGATTTCATTACCTATGGAATTTATTTTATCACCTGTATGATAAACAGAAGAAAATCCGTCGCTGGTTCGGAAGCAATACCAAATATCGTATTTGCCATTGCCTTCAGAATAGTCGGCTGCAAAAAAAATAACTTCCATTCCGTTGTAAAGTACCGGAAACGGCTGTGTTGCAGAATTTTCTGTACGATTGATTGAAGAGGGCAGGGGACGGGGATTATTTATTTGGCCATTGCGATAATCTGCCATCCAAATCCTGCATTTGCCGGTTGAGTCGCATACGGAAAAATATATTCTGTCTTTCAAAGGGCTGACAACGGCATTGGCTTCGTGAACATCGGGCTGTCCTGTAATTTCCATAGCCTTTAAACGGATGAATGAATTTTCCTGCTTTTCGATTGGAAATATACGTGCAACGTAATTTTTGTCTTTCACAATTCCGTCGTCCGTATAACCGGTAGCAGATAATGACGTAATCCACCAGGTTTTTGGGTCTACTATCCAGGGTGCCCATTCTGCATCGAAAGTATTAAGGGGTTCTTCAGCATGCTTCACATTTATTTTAAGCGTGTCGGCCATAAACTTCATTGCCGAATCGCAGGCAATCTGCTCCTGCATAATTTTTTGATAAATATAGCCTTGTTTGTTGTTACGAAAGTAACGTACGGAACGTTTAAACATTTTTTTGGCCTGTGCATATTCGCCGGTTTGTTTCAACATCATGGCATATTCAAAAACTGCATCGGGATAATTTTTACCACGGTCTTGTTTGTAAATTTTTTCGTAAATATGGGCAGCTTTATCATAGTCCTGGTAATTTTGATAAGAACGTGCCAATTTTATAGCCAGTGATAGGTAGCTTGAATCGATATTCCATGCTTTTTGATAGTATTTGGCTGCTCCGTAATAATCTTGTATAGAAAAATAGTGATCGCCATAAAATATGCACTCTTTATAAGTTTGAGTAATGGCATTCATGGTAACTATAAGTAATATGGCCAAAAAAATCCTTCTCATCGAATCATAAAAATACCGGACAATGTTTGTGTTTGACAAATTTTGGACGAAATTTCGAATAAATGTAAATTATACCAAGTTCAATACCACCTCTTCCTCTACTTGCCGGAACCAAAAGCGAATAATTTAAGTCGTAAGATACAGATACATGCCAGCGTTGATAATCGGCCGCTAATCTAAAATAAAAAGCATCTTTGTTTCTTGCATACAGACCGGCATAAAGATTCAAATCCATATTGTATTTATATTTTCCGGACAGGCCATAAATTAACTCTTTGTATTTTCCCTGAGTTTGCCATGATAAAAATGGTAAAACCGACCAAACAGGATTCACTCTCCAATCAGAGGAGGTGTGGACAATCCATCGGCGATCCCTGATATTTTTTTCATTATAAAAAGTTTCTTTTTGCGGAAATAAATTAAATGCGCCTATACCTCCGGATAACTTAATGTTTTCATTCAATTGATATTGGATGTTGATGCCGGTGTTAAGATTGAAGTTAAAGAACGAGAAACGGTTGAAATTTTCACCGGTGGGTAATGAAGGATCATATTGCCAACCATTGTATTGCTTGTCGAAGCGAAGACGGTCTTCACGAATGGATCGTTGGGTAATGCCGGGCTGGATGCCTACGCGTATTTCCAGCGTACTGTCTTTGTTTGTATAAATTTGACGTGCCGACGATAAGTTAAACACTAAAGTGTTGAAACGGCTGTCGCCGGTTATGTCTTGCATAATTACAGCACCAAATGAAATAGAAGAATCGGAGGATAGTAAAAAATTTCTTTCTCCCGACAATGAATAAGTGCGATAAGGCAAAGTAACCGATTGCCATTGATTGCGGTAGAATGCAGTGGCTCTCCATTCGCCCGGATAATTGCCCGTGAGGGAAGGATTGAGAGCAAGAGGGTGGATGAATTGTTGTGAAAAATGTATGTCTTGTGTGAAAAGAAAATTTAACTGAAAAAACAAAACTATATATGTCGTAATGAATTTTTTCATTTTAATACAGATACATTACCTTTCATAAATGTTTTTTGACCGTCACCGCAATCTATTTTTAAGTGATATACATAAACATCAGGATCAACCGGTTTGCCTTTGTATGTTCCATCCCACCCCTTGCTGATGTCATATGATTCAAAAACTTTCTCGCCCCAACGGTCAAAAATAAACCATTCGATGGATGCAATATTGCGTCCTCTTATGTACAATACATCATTTTCCCCATCTCCATTGGGTGTGAATGCATTAGGAATATAAATGTTAGGTTCTCCACATGGCAGTTCCATATAAATGACAGGAATAATTTTGACTACAGAACATCCGTTTGAGTCGGTAATGATAACATGGAATGTCGTAGTGTTTTGAACTATGGTGCATACTTGATCGGAATTGGGATTGGTGAAAGCATTTGAAGGTTGCCATACTATTTGCGTTCCCGCGGGTATGGGTTGAACACTCATACATACTTCTGATGCCTGAAAGATGGTGTCTTGACTGACATTGACCGTAAAATTATCGGCCATACTTTGAAAAGAATATAAAGTTGCATCGGCTGAATCTTTACAACCAAAGGCATTTGAAACAACAATGGCGAATGTCTGGGTTTGATCGGCATTGACCAGTGGCTGGTTGGTGTTTGCTCCACTGATAATTTCACTTACAGGTGACCATTGTATCTGCACCCCGTCTAAATAACCGCTGATAGCAGCATTCAATTGTACTTCATCCACATTGCAGACAACAGTATCTTTTAGGTCTGCAAAAATAGGTTTGTAAGATACCATTATACTATCATACGTCGAACAAACACCATTTGAAACCAAAACATAATAAAGGTGGGACCCGGTATCGGCATTTAAAATTAAAATATTGCTGGTGGACAATGTATCGGACCATTGATTGTTTGAGGACCAGATAAACTGCACATTGCTTTGATTTGATCCGGCTTGAAGTTGAGCATAGGGAGAACAAATCAAGGTATCATTTGATGTTGAAATTTGAACTTGTGGGAGGGCGTTAATATTCAATGTGGCTGTATCGGTTCCTCCGCAAGATTCGTTAAAAACCACCAATTTGACTGTATAGTTGCCGGTTGATTAAATACCGCATAAGGAGGTGAAAGTGAATAAGTCGGAACCGGAAAAATCCACTGCAAACTATCATAATCTGAAGATAAGTTTTGAAAATAGACAGTATCCGGAACGCAGATAATGGTATCAGCCCGAAAACGCAGCTTTTAAATCTACAACATTGATGACGACCGAATCGATCATTTCGCAGTATTCGTTGAAATGTTTGATATAAATAATGGTATCCTGGTTTATATTGACGGAAATAATTGTATCATTCGGATAATTGTTTAATGTATCGGTAAATTGATTATTTGACGAGAAGATAAAGTTCTGGTTTGTACCGTTGCCCGAAGCCCATATATTGATCGTAGCAGGATTACACAATGCTGTGTCATTCATGACCGTCAGTTGTCAAATCAACTTCTGATTCTGTGAGACGATGGTTTTAAATCAACTATTTAAAATTAAATTTGAACAATTGCTCAAAAAAATCGGGATAGATTTTGCAGATCATTAAAGGCAAATGGCTCAAAAAGTAGATGGAAAAAATAAAAATAAAGGGAAGTCAGAGAAATTAAAAAAACAATGGTTTAATAATTCATTAGACAGTTAAATTCAACTCATAAATCATTGGCCTAAATTTAATAGAAATTCTTTACATTTGACACAACCAAAAAAAGAAAAGTAGATTTTCTTGTAAAGAATGATTGCTGAAATTATTTTGAAAGTAATCAATCAGAAAGTTTTTTAGAAGTTGATATAAAAAGTTGAATATGGTAAAAAATAAATCATCTTCATCCGAAAAACTAATTGCAAGTAGAAAAAAAATTCAAGATATATTACAAGATGAAAATAAAGAGATAAAAAAGTTAATTATACCTAACTTTCAAAGACCATACGAGTGGGATACAGATAGAGTAGAACAATTTGTAAAAGATTTAGAAGAAACTTTTAGAAACAAAAAGAATGACAACTTTGAGTATTTAATAGGCAATATGGTCTTTTATCAAATTAATAATGAATGTGAAATCGTTGATGGACAGCAAAGAATCATAACTTTAGGAATAATATTTTATGTTTTAGGAGAAAAAGAAGAAGATAACAAATTACTTCAGTTAGAATTTAAAACTTATTCATCTTTGACAGAAAAAAATATTAATCAAAATAAAGAATTAATTGAAAATTTCTTTAAGAATTACTCTAACAAAAATGAATTTAAAGATTTTTTATTGAAAAATGTTGTCGTAAATATTTTAGAAACATATGATTTAGATTTTGCTTTCTTTTTATTTGATTCTCATAATTCCCGTGGAAAACCATTAGATAGAAAAGATTTATTAAAAGTTCATCATATAAGACTTATTAAAAAAGAAGATGAAAGGCCTATTTTAGCCAGAAAGTGGGAAAGTTATGAAAAAGTAGATGACACTCAAAAAGATAAACTAAAAGAAATTCTTCAACTTTTAGCAGTATGTAGGAAAGCAATCAGAGGAGAACTTGAAGGAGATGATTTAATAGAGAGCGACGTATATAAAGAATTTTTATCGGAAGCAAATGAATATCATTTAAACAACTATAATCAGCCACCTATATTTGAGGAATTTGAGTATGACGTAAAAACGAATATATTAAAATTAAAAACAAAATCACTAAAAACGAACCTATCCTCGGAGAAAAATGACGCTGAGAGGTTTCTACCATTTCAAATACCACAATCTATAGAAGGTGGTGAAAAATTTTTCTACTTTGTAATTAAGTATTTTAATTTATTATCAGAGTTAGAAAAAACACATAAAGATATTTTCAATTTATTTGATAAAGTTTCAGGAAGTGGAAACCAATACATAAACTCAATTTACAAGCCTTTATTAGTTCTTTTTTACGACAAATTTGGAGAAGAAAATCTAAAAGAATTTGCCTTCAGACTGATTATAATTTTCACATATTTAAGAATTGATAAAATCTATGTAAGGAAAGAAACAATGGTAAATAATTTTGCAAAGCCATATTCAGATAAAATAGACCTATTTAAATTAATTTTTCTTTCTTATTCCACTGAAGTAATTTTGAATAAGCTTAATGACTATATTAGGTTTGAAGTGGGAGATAAAGACATTAGTGAAACAACAGGCACTGCCAGAAATTTTATATATGCTTGGGAACATCATAAAAAAGATATTTTTGAAATATTAGAAAAATCAGGTAGAAAATGGATTAATTATGAGCAACAATAAAGAGTTACTAAAAATAGAATTCATAAAATTAAAAGATTACAATTTTGAAATACCTATATACCAAAGACCGTATGCTTGGAAAGCAGAAGAGGTAGAAACCCTATTAAATGATATTTTGGAAAATAAAGATAAAAGTTATTTTCTTGGAACTTTAGTAGTTGATAAAAAGAAAAATGAAACATACGAAGTAATAGACGGACAACAACGACTCACCACCCTTTATTTAATATCTGTAGTATTCGGATGTAAGAATGCCATAAATATTGATTATCAAATAAGAGAAGAAGATAAAAAGTTTTTAGAAGCATTAAAAAATAAAAATGTTTTTAAAGAAAATTCATTAAATTTAAGCGAAATAAATATAAAAAATGTTTCATATAACTTGATAGATAATATAAACGCTATATTAAAATGGAAAAATGAAAAAAAGAAAGAAAATGAAAATAATAACTCTTTCAACTCTAAATTAAAAAAAGTATATTTTGTCTTGTCAGTAATCCCACAAAATACAGATGTTGCTAAGTTTTTTGAAGTAATGAACAGCCGGGGAAAACAATTAGAACACCATGAAATATTGAAAGCCAGATTTTTAAATATTTTGAAGGATGACAAACAATATGACTATGCAAAAATTTGGGATTTCTGTAGTGATATGAGTTATTATTTAGAAGATTTGATTTTTAGTTTATCAAGTGAAAAAGAAGATAAAATTCCACTAATAAGAAAAAATTTATTAGATTCAATAAAAGAAGAAGAAAATAAAGAAGAAGAAAATATTCCAGACTATTTTAAATGCAAAGATTCATCTAATTCCAATAACGAAAATTCTGAAAATATAGATACGTCACAGCAAACATCTGTAGCCCAAAATTCATCTAACAATAAAAGTTCTGAAAATAGTAAAAAACTTATTGGTATTTTAGAAAAATAATGAAAATAACCAACAAGAACAAAATAAAGCTAAAGAATATTCAAAACCAGACAACAAAGAAGTAAATTCCATTATAAATTTTCCAACATTTTTACTTCATACTTTAAGACTATTCATAATAAAAGAAAATAAAAAAAAGAATTTAAAGAATTTAAAATATGATATGAAAAATTTTTCATTAGATGATAAAAAACTATTAGAAGTTTTTGGGAATGGAGATAAAAATAAATTATTTTTTAAAGGTAATTCTGAAATAGCAAAAAAATTCATCTTATTCCTTTTAAAAATGAGAATTCTATTTGATTATTTTATTTTCAAAAGAAGTGTGAAATCTACGACTGGTGAAGAAGATATTAAATTAAGAAAGATAAAAATAAAAAATGATAAATACGAATTAGGAGAATTAGACAGAGAACTTATAAATCTCCAACTTTTATTTTCCTTTACATCTCCAAACTATTTACAGCAAGAATGGCTAACTCCAACATTAGGTTATCTATATGAAAATTTAAAGAACGGATTTAATGAAGATATTTACAATGAACTAAAAACCTTTTTAGAAAATTTAGATAGAAATTTAGCAATAGAAAGATTAAAAGATAATCCTGATTTGAAGAAAGTTTTTGATAAAACATTAGAAGAACCTAATCATCAAAATACTCTTTCTAATTCTAAAGAAAAGGATAATAAACAGATAAAAAACGAATTAAACGAAAATTTAAACGAAAATTTAAACAGAGGTACAGCCACCGAACATTACTGGTTTTACAAGTTAGAATATTTATTGTGGAAAAATTCTAAAGATAAATTTAATCAAATTAAACCTCCTTTTAAAAATTTTGATTATTCAAATATAAAAGAAAAATACCGTCTAACCCGTAAAAACTCTATTGAACATATTCACCCTCAAAGCAAAACAAATGAAAATGAATGGACACAAAATAATAATGAAAATAATTGCGAAAAAAAATGCCACATAGATTGTTTTGGAAATTTAGCTTTAATCAGTTCTCACTTAAATTCAAAGCTTATAGATAAAAGTTTTGAAAATAAAAAAGTTTATATCCAAGAACAACTAAACAATGGAACTATAGAAAGTCTAAAAATGCTGCTTGTTTATAGTAAATACGAAAAATGGACACACGTGGAATGTGAAGAACACCATAATGAGATGATTGAGTTGTTATTAAATTCGCTATCCGCTCAAAAAAATAATGCATAAAAAATTTCAATACTCATCATCCATTGATTTTTTCATTCACATATTCTCTTATTTTATTTTCTTTTTCAATAATTATTTTCTCCATGTTTTCAACATCTTTTAGCATCTCTTTTACTTTATCCATGTGTAATATAGTTTGAGCGTTGATTTTCACATTCATTGCAGCGCCTAATACAGCAGTGCGTATGCATAAAGCACCCACACCTGCATCGGTAACAGAGTTCGGATTTCCTTTTTCTGCCATAATTTGCAGAATATCCATACAAGATTGTGCTATCTGCATAGTATGATAAGGTATCATCATAGCTTGAAAAGTGGCTTCTTCTATGGCTTTTTTTCGTATGCTTTTTTCTTCGTCCGTGTTTTTTGGCAAAGAGAACGCTTTCATTACTTCTTTAAATGCCTGCGTGTCTTTGTCTATGAGTTGTAAAAGTTGTTGTTTGGCTTGTTGCGATTGTTCTGCATGATTGGAAAAAAATCCGGTTTGTTCTTCCCATCCTTTTTTGTTGGCGGAAAGATTGGCTACCATAGCGCCCAATGCCGCACCTAAAGAGCCACACAGGGCAGAGACAGAACCTCCGCCGGGCGCCGGCGATTCGGAAGCCGTAACATCCACAAAGTCGGATACTGTTTTATTCACCAACTCTTTGTCCTGTTTGTTGGCTATGAGATATTCTATGATTCTTTCTTCGGGCACAAAAGGTTTGAGTTCGTCCAAACCCAGTGTTTTTACTGCAATTTTTATGAGTTCTTTTTCACTGACGCCTGCCGAAAGGGCTTGTTTTTTCAAAAAATATTTACCTGCATCGGTCAATGCTTTCAAAGGAATCAATCCGACCAGTTCGGAGCCGGTTACTCTTAATCCTCTTTTTTCAGCACTGATACAGCACGCTTCAAATGCTTTGTGGAGCGGCGTAACATCTATGTCTGTGAGGTTCATGGATACCTGTGCAATACCGTATTCTTCAATGTACCAGCCGATGGCTTTGACGGCTTTACACATGCCCGGTTGTATTTTGGGCGTGCCGTATTTGATGTAAATAATTTTTCCCGTAGGTTTGTTGCCTTCTCTCATCACTCTTCCTGCTTCCCGCACATCAAAAGCAACAGAATTGGCACGACGGACAGAAGTGGTGTTGAGATTGACATTGTAATTTATATTAAATTGTTGTCCAAAGGAAATTTCTGTAACTTCCAGAGAAATTAAAAAACAATGGTTTAATAATTCATTAGACAGTTAAATTCAACTCATAAATCATTGGCCTAAATTTAAATAGAAATTCTATACATTTGACCAACCAAAAAAAGAAAAGTAGATTTTCTTGTAAAGAATGCTTGCTGAAATTATTTTGAAAGTAATCAATCAGAAAGTTTTTTAGAAGTTGATATAAAAAGTTGAATATGGTAAAAAATAAATCATCTTCATCCGAAAAACTAATTGCAAGTAGAAAAAAAATTCAAGATATATTACAAGATGAAAATAAAGAGATAAAAAAGTTAATTATACCTAACTTTCAAAGACCATACGAGTGGGATACAGATAGAGTAGAACAATTTGTAAAAGATTTAGAAGAAACTTTTAGAAACAAAAAGAATGACAACTTTGAGTATTTAATAGGCAATATGGTCTTTTATCAAATTAATAATGAATGTGAAATCGTTGATGGACAGCAAAGAATCATAACTTTAGGAATAATATTTTATGTTTTAGGAGAAAAAGAAGAAGATAACAAATTACTTCAGTTAGAATTTAAAACTTATTCATCTTTGACAGAAAAAAATATTAATCAAAATAAAGAATTAATTGAAAATTTCTTTAAGAATTACTCTAACAAAAATGAATTTAAAGATTTTTTATTGAAAAATGTTGTCGTAAATATTTTAGAAACATATGATTTAGATTTTGCTTTCTTTTTATTTGATTCTCATAATTCCCGTGGAAAACCATTAGATAGAAAAGATTTATTAAAAGTTCATCATATAAGACTTATTAAAAAAGAAGATGAAAGGCCTATTTTAGCCAGAAAGTGGGAAAGTTATGAAAAAGTAGATGACACTCAAAAAGATAAACTAAAAGAAATTCTTCAACTTTTAGCAGTATGTAGGAAAGCAATCAGAGGAGAACTTGAAGGAGATGATTTAATAGAGAGCGACGTATATAAAGAATTTTTATCGGAAGCAAATGAATATCATTTAAACAACTATAATCAGCCACCTATATTTGAGGAATTTGAGTATGACGTAAAAACGAATATATTAAAATTAAAAACAAAATCACTAAAAACGAACCTATCCTCGGAGAAAAATGACGCTGAGAGGTTTCTACCATTTCAAATACCACAATCTATAGAAGGTGGTGAAAAATTTTTCTACTTTGTAATTAAGTATTTTAATTTATTATCAGAGTTAGAAAAAACACATAAAGATATTTTCAATTTATTTGATAAAGTTTCAGGAAGTGGAAACCAATACATAAACTCAATTTACAAGCCTTTATTAGTTCTTTTTTACGACAAATTTGGAGAAGAAAATCTAAAAGAATTTGCCTTCAGACTGATTATAATTTTCACATATTTAAGAATTGATAAAATCTATGTAAGGAAAGAAACAATGGTAAATAATTTTGCAAAGCCATATTCAGATAAAATAGACCTATTTAAATTAATTTTTCTTTCTTATTCCACTGAAGTAATTTTGAATAAGCTTAATGACTATATTAGGTTTGAAGTGGGAGATAAAGACATTAGTGAAACAACAGGCACTGCCAGAAATTTTATATATGCTTGGGAACATCATAAAAAAGATATTTTTGAAATATTAGAAAAATCAGGTAGAAAATGGATTAATTATGAGCAACAATAAAGAGTTACTAAAAATAGAATTCATAAAATTAAAAGATTACAATTTTGAAATACCTATATACCAAAGACCGTATGCTTGGAAAGCAGAAGAGGTAGAAACCCTATTAAATGATATTTTGGAAAATAAAGATAAAAGTTATTTTCTTGGAACTTTAGTAGTTGATAAAAAGAAAAATGAAACATACGAAGTAATAGACGGACAACAACGACTCACCACCCTTTATTTAATATCTGTAGTATTCGGATGTAAGAATGCCATAAATATTGATTATCAAATAAGAGAAGAAGATAAAAAGTTTTTAGAAGCATTAAAAAATAAAAATGTTTTTAAAGAAAATTCATTAAATTTAAGCGAAATAAATATAAAAAATGTTTCATATAACTTGATAGATAATATAAACGCTATATTAAAATGGAAAAATGAAAAAAAGAAAGAAAATGAAAATAATAACTCTTTCAACTCTAAATTAAAAAAAGTATATTTTGTCTTGTCAGTAATCCCACAAAATACAGATGTTGCTAAGTTTTTTGAAGTAATGAACAGCCGGGGAAAACAATTAGAACACCATGAAATATTGAAAGCCAGATTTTTAAATATTTTGAAGGATGACAAACAATATGACTATGCAAAAATTTGGGATTTCTGTAGTGATATGAGTTATTATTTAGAAGATTTGATTTTTAGTTTATCAAGTGAAAAAGAAGATAAAATTCCACTAATAAGAAAAAATTTATTAGATTCAATAAAAGAAGAAGAAAATAAAGAAGAAGAAAATATTCCAGACTATTTTAAATGCAAAGATTCATCTAATTCCAATAACGAAAATTCTGAAAATATAGATACGTCACAGCAAACATCTGTAGCCCAAAATTCATCTAACAATAAAAGTTCTGAAAATAGTAAAAAACTTATTGGTATTTTAGAAAAATAATGAAATAACCAACAAGAACAAAATAAAGCTAAAGAATATTCAAAACCAGACAACAAAGAAGTAAATTCCATTATAAATTTTCCAACATTTTTACTTCATACTTTAAGACTATTCATAATAAAAGAAAATAAAAAAAAGAATTTAAAGAATTTAAAATATGATATGAAAAATTTTTCATTAGATGATAAAAAACTATTAGAAGTTTTTGGGAATGGAGATAAAAATAAATTATTTTTTAAAGGTAATTCTGAAATAGCAAAAAAATTCATCTTATTCCTTTTAAAAATGAGAATTCTATTTGATTATTTTATTTTCAAAAGAAGTGTGAAATCTACGACTGGTGAAGAAGATATTAAATTAAGAAAGATAAAAATAAAAAATGATAAATACGAATTAGGAGAATTAGACAGAGAACTTATAAATCTCCAACTTTTATTTTCCTTTACATCTCCAAACTATTTACAGCAAGAATGGCTAACTCCAACATTAGGTTATCTATATGAAAATTTAAAGAACGGATTTAATGAAGATATTTACAATGAACTAAAAACCTTTTTAGAAAATTTAGATAGAAATTTAGCAATAGAAAGATTAAAAGATAATCCTGATTTGAAGAAAGTTTTTGATAAAACATTAGAAGAACCTAATCATCAAAATACTCTTTCTAATTCTAAAGAAAAGGATAATAAACAGATAAAAAACGAATTAAACGAAAATTTAAACGAAAATTTAAACAGAGGTACAGCCACCGAACATTACTGGTTTTACAAGTTAGAATATTTATTGTGGAAAAATTCTAAAGATAAATTTAATCAAATTAAACCTCCTTTTAAAAATTTTGATTATTCAAATATAAAAGAAAAATACCGTCTAACCCGTAAAAACTCTATTGAACATATTCACCCTCAAAGCAAAACAAATGAAAATGAATGGACACAAAATAATAATGAAAATAATTGCGAAAAAAAATGCCACATAGATTGTTTTGGAAATTTAGCTTTAATCAGTTCTCACTTAAATTCAAAGCTTATAGATAAAAGTTTTGAAAATAAAAAAGTTTATATCCAAGAACAACTAAACAATGGAACTATAGAAAGTCTAAAAATGCTGCTTGTTTATAGTAAATACGAAAAATGGACACACGTGGAATGTGAAGAACACCATAATGAGATGATTGAGTTGTTATTAAATTCGCTATCCGCTCAAAAAAATAATGCATAAAAAATTTCAATACTCATCATCCATTGATTTTTTCATTCACATATTCTCTTATTTTATTTTCTTTTTCAATAATTATTTTCTCCATGTTTTCAACATCTTTTAGCATCTCTTTTACTTTATCCATGTGTAATATAGTTTGAGCGTTGATTTTCACATTCATTGCAGCGCCTAATACAGCAGTGCGTATGCATAAAGCACCCACACCTGCATCGGTAACAGAGTTCGGATTTCCTTTTTCTGCCATAATTTGCAGAATATCCATACAAGATTGTGCTATCTGCATAGTATGATAAGGTATCATCATAGCTTGAAAAGTGGCTTCTTCTATGGCTTTTTTTCGTATGCTTTTTTCTTCGTCCGTGTTTTTTGGCAAAGAGAACGCTTTCATTACTTCTTTAAATGCCTGCGTGTCTTTGTCTATGAGTTGTAAAAGTTGTTGTTTGGCTTGTTGCGATTGTTCTGCATGATTGGAAAAAAATCCGGTTTGTTCTTCCCATCCTTTTTTGTTGGCGGAAAGATTGGCTACCATAGCGCCCAATGCCGCACCTAAAGAGCCACACAGGGCAGAGACAGAACCTCCGCCGGGCGCCGGCGATTCGGAAGCCGTAACATCCACAAAGTCGGATACTGTTTTATTCACCAACTCTTTGTCCTGTTTGTTGGCTATGAGATATTCTATGATTCTTTCTTCGGGCACAAAAGGTTTGAGTTCGTCCAAACCCAGTGTTTTTACTGCAATTTTTATGAGTTCTTTTTCACTGACGCCTGCCGAAAGGGCTTGTTTTTTCAAAAAATATTTACCTGCATCGGTCAATGCTTTCAAAGGAATCAATCCGACCAGTTCGGAGCCGGTTACTCTTAATCCTCTTTTTTCAGCACTGATACAGCACGCTTCAAATGCTTTGTGGAGCGGCGTAACATCTATGTCTGTGAGGTTCATGGATACCTGTGCAATACCGTATTCTTCAATGTACCAGCCGATGGCTTTGACGGCTTTACACATGCCCGGTTGTATTTTGGGCGTGCCGTATTTGATGTAAATAATTTTTCCCGTAGGTTTGTTGCCTTCTCTCATCACTCTTCCTGCTTCCCGCACATCAAAAGCAACAGAATTGGCACGACGGACAGAAGTGGTGTTGAGATTGACATTGTAATTTATATTAAATTGTTGTCCAAAGGAAATTTCTGTAACTTCGCCTTCAAATAAAATTTACTCTTTTAATTTAAGTCAACTTAAAATTACCATCTTCTCAAAAAAAGCATTCCGGCAAAAAACATAATTTAGCGGCGAAATTCTGCATCATTATGAATAAAATACTTGTATTGGGAGCGGGCAAGTCAAGTGCATACTTTTTTAAATATTTTCAAGAAATCAATTGGAATGAAAGATTGACCGTAGCCGACAAAAATATCGCCTATGCCGAAAAATTTTTGTCGGGCAATCCTTTGGTAGATGTGGTTCAATTGGATATTGACGATATTGAAAAAACCGAAAAACTAATTAGCAGCCATGATGTAGTTGTATCCATGCTGCCGGCATTTTTGCATGTAAAGATTGCGAAAATCTGTTTGAAATGCAAAAAACATTTGATTACGGCTTCATATGTGAGCGACGAAATGCGTTCGTTGCACAATGATGCAATGAATGAAGGGTTGATATTTTTGAACGAGATTGGGCTCGATCCCGGCATCGATCATATGACGGCGATGCAAGTAATGGACAAAATCCGTTCGGAAGGTGGTAAAATCAGGGAATTTGAAACCTTTACTGGAGGGCTGCTTGAACCCGGCAGTGAGAAAGACAATCCCTGGAAATATAAATTCACCTGGAATCCTCGCAATGTGGTTTTGGCAGGGGCAGGGGGGCCGGTGAAATTTATCCAGGAAGGGCAATATAAATACATACCTTATCATCGCCTGTTCAGAAGAACAGAAATAATACAAATACCCGGCCTTGGCAAGTTTGAGGGCTATGCCAATAGGGACTCATTGAGATACAGAGAATTATACGGTTTGCAGGATGCATTGACGCTCTACCGTGGCACATTGCGAAGACCCGGATTTTGCAAGGGGTGGCATATTTTCGTGCAAATGGGGATGACCGATGATTCTTATGTCATGGAAAACTCCGAAGAATTAACATTCAGGCAATACACAAATTCTTTCCTTCCTTATCATCCTACCGACCGTGTTGAAATAAAACTGATGCATTATCTTAACATACAACAAGACGACAATGATTTGATGGAAAAACTCGAATGGTTGGATATGTTTAACGATGAAATAAAAGCCGGCATACAGAATGCTACACCTGCCATGTATCTTCAACACATTTTGGAAAGAAAGTGGACCATGACGCCCGAAGACCGCGACATGGTGGTGATGTGGCATAAATTTGTCTATTATGATGCTGATGGAAAATTGCACGAGAAACAATCGTCCATGCATTGTATCGGCGAATCGGATATTTATTCGGCAATGGCAAAAACGGTAAGTTTACCTGTGGCTATTGCCGCAAGGTTTATTTGTGAAGGTAAAATACAGGAAAAAGGCGTGGTTGTTCCCATGCATTCAAGCATCTATCAACCGGTATTGGAAGAATTGACTAAATTTGATATTAAAATTCAAGAGTGGGACGTACGTTAAAAACGTTTTTGCTTTTTATTGCGGCCTTTATAGAAGGTTTCATTTTGTTATTTCTTGAAATCTCAACACCTGTGGCAGTTGCCCCGGTATTCGGTCAAAATCTCCACGTTTGGTCTTCGATGCTGGGCATTACATTGTTGTCATTGATGCTTGGTTATTTTGCAGCGGCTTATATAATGCGTCATCTAAATAATTGGCAAAAACTATTCCCTTATCTGTTTCTATGGTTATCAGTTTATCAAACGGTTATTTATTTTATTGTATCCAAAAATCAATATTTCTTGAATCTCAACTATTACACAGGTCTCTTCCTATACATTTCTCTGGTTATTGTTCCTCCGGTTGTTTTGTGCGGATTGACCAATACAATGTTAATTACTCTGGCTGATGAAATTTTTCAAAATGCAGGAAGAGCAGCCGCATGGATTTTAGGCATATCTACATTCGGAGGGATTTTGTCTTCATTAATGGTTGCTTTTGTCTTTTTACCACAATATGGCTTATTTAATACACTCATCTTCATGGCCATGATTTCTTTGATACCTTCAATTTTTATGTTGAAACCAAAGTATAGAATCATTCCATGGATTTTGATGTGTTTTTATACTTTGTTCTTTGTAAACTATAGAGAAATTAAACCGGACAAAACAACCAAAACAAATGTCATATTCAAAAAATACACACCACTTGGAGAAATTTTAGTGGCCGATTTCCCTTTTTATACAGAGAGTGAATGGATTCCGGCAAGAGGGCTGTTTCTTAACCGCATCGGACAAAGCTTGCTGAATCTCAACAGCCAAAAACCCGTATGGCCTTATGTCAATTTCACAGTAAATTTTCTTGACAGTATTTTCCCCAATAAAGATTCCGTAAGGATATTAATATCAGGGCTGGGGGCAGGAACTCTTCCGTATGAACTGCAACAAAAAAAATTTCAAATTTCGGTCATAGAAAATGAACCGATATTGTATGAAGTCATGCAAAAATTTTTTTATGCCTCTAAAATTCCTGTCATTTTTCAGGATTTCAGATATTTTCTCAATAAAAACAACCAAAAATTTGATGTCATTATTCTTGATCATTTTTGTGGTGAAAATCCCCCCAATCACCTTTATTCTCTTGAGTTTTTCAATAGCATCATGAACAGTTTGGATGAAAATGGATGGTGCATTTTGAATTTTTTTGGTTATTATGAGGGTAAATTTGGAGAAGCGTCGCGATGCATTTTTCATACAATCAATAAAATTAGCACAAATTTTAGGGTATATCTTTCGGGTTCAACACAAGACCAAGGCAATTTGCTTTTTTTTATCAGGCATCAAAAAAACATGACCCCATGGCCGCCAATCAATTTGAAAATAATCACTCCGGATCGTTTTAACAAGCAGAATGCCTTTGTTATCAGAGATTTCTATACGGGTTTTCAAAATGCAAGCATTTATCCCTCAGTGACTTGGAGATTGGCCTGGCAAAATTCTTTAAAATAGCGATTTCGCCTAAACATTTTTACTTAATTTTACGTAAAAATAAAACATAGGAATTTTATATGTTTTTGTGATGTCGGAGTATTTGTCAAAAATATCATTGCCAACGGCCGATATTTTCATCGATGCTGAGGATTTTCTTTGGATTAAATGGAAAGAAAATGCTGAATTTACGTTGGAAATGGCAAAAAAGCATGAATCGGCGATTGTAGAAATCAGTCAAGGAAAAAAAAGATTGTTTATACTTGATGTAAGAGTTAATTATTCCTATGTCGATCCTGAGGCAAGGAGATATATGGCCAAAAGCGAACCGGTCAACCAACTGAGGCATGCCCAGGCAATTTTGAGCAACTCTTTGGGGGCAAGATTAATGATGAATTTTTATATGAAAATAGACAAACCTCCGGTGCCAATGAAGTTATTCAGTAATGAAGACGCAGCCAAGAAATGGTTAAAGCAATTTTTACCGAATCCATAACCCACCGGCCATCACTTTCCAAACCAAAGGGTGTCCCATTCTATAGGCAAGATCGGCAGAGATCGTTAAGTGGAGTGGAAATCCATAAGTCAGCTCTTTTCCCGGGAGAAAAACAACCTGTTAATGCATGTGATTGCATGGCATATGATCCGTTGATGGTGGTGGCATTCAAAACCACTTCAGGTAAGATGTTGTAATAGATACAAGCAATGGAAAAAGCCAGCAACATATTTCCCGAAGGCGCAGATCCGGGATTAAAATCGGTGGCAATGGCCAGGGGAATATCTTTTTCAATTAATTGTTTTACAGGAGAGAATGGGATTTTTAAAAATAAAGAACAAAGTGGCAACACTGTGGCAATTGTTTTAGATTGGGACAAAACTTCGATGTCCTCAGGGGTCATGACTTCCAGATGGTCAACACTTAAAGCATTGTGTTTGACGGCTACATTTATTCCTCCGGTAGAGTGAAATTGATTGACATGAATTTTTGCGGGCAGTTTCCAATTATTGGCTGCTTCAAGAATTTTGTCTGTTTGAGCGGGCGAGAAAAATCCTTTTTCACAAAATACGTCGATAAAATCTACCTTATGATTCTTCTGCCGCAGCAGGTAAAATTTCATTTACTATCACATCAACATAATCATCCGGGCAATGTTTGTATTCTTCAGGCACGGCATGAGCTGCCAACAATGTTGATTTTATGTGAAATGGAGTTTCATTTTTTAACCGGTTGATCACTCTGAGCATTTTCAACTCAGCGCCGGGTGTCAGACCATAACCGGTTTTGATTTCAAATGAGGTGGTGCCCGACATGGCCATGCGATATAAATTTTGGCGGGCCATTTCAAAAAGATCATCTTCTGATGCTCTTTGCAACTTTTTTGCCGAATTCAAGATGCCACCACCATGGCGGGCAATTTCTTCATAAGTTTTGCCTTGCAGTTTCATAATGAACTCTGATTGGCGCCATTCGGCAAAAACACTATGGGTGTGTGAGTCGCAAAATCCCGGAAATACCATTCGTCCGCTGCAATCAACAGTTTCATCGGCATTTTGGATCAATTGATTGTCCGCGGGCATTGTACCGGCAGACATTATTTTGCCGTTTTCTATCAACAACCAGGCATTTTCCATCACGCTTACGTCATACATCAGGGAACCTTTTTTTATTGCCGGAGTATGGTCATAGTAACCGTATAATTTTTTGATATTTGTCAGCAATATGGTCTTTTTCATGTTAACACAATCTTTTTCCGCAAAAATGCGTGTTTTAAATTTAATACAAAAATTTATGTTTTATTCAAGTTTCATTTTATTTGGTATATTGGATAATTTTTACAAGTAGCTTTAAAGGCCAATCAAAATAATTGTATTTTAAAAAAAAGAAAAAGGGAGAAAACATTTGTTTCGATGTGACAAATGGATAAATAAAAAATAAGAATATTTCTAAATTTGTAGAAAAAAACTATGGCTTTAACCGAAAATTTGGAATTACCTTTGGGGGCTCCCTTGCCTGATTTCGCATTGAAGGATGCCTGCACAGGAAAAGTTTTTAATACAAAAAATTTGATGGGAAATCATGGGCTGTTGTTGATGGTCATTTGCAATCATTGTCCTTATGTGAAACATATCATTGAAAAATTGACTGATATAGCCAATGAATATCTTGAAAGGGGCATTGGTATGGCTGCCATTTCGGGCAACGATGCTACGAAATATCCTGAGGACAGTCCTGAAAACATGAAAAAAATGGCTGAACGCCTGGGTTTTAAATTTCCCCTATTTATATGACGAATCACAAGAAGTTCTAAAAAAATTACAGGCAGTATGCACACCCGAATTTTTTCTATTTGATCAAAAAGGGCAATTATTTTATCATGGCCAATTTGATTCATCCCGGCCCGGAAATAATATCCCGGTGACGGGAGAAGATCTTAGAAATGCTCTGGAATGTTTATTGCAAGGAAAATCTGTTGAAAAGCAATTACCCTCCGTGGGTTGTAGTATCAAATGGAAATGAAACTTTTTAAAAGGTTATTATTGTTCTTGTGCCTGGCTTCTCTATGCAATTTCATACTGCTTAAAGCTCAGGGGTTGAAAATGAGCGACATGCAGGCAGCCGGGGAGGCCTATGATGAAGGCGAAAAATACTACACGAAAGGAGACTACAAAAAAGCCGCAGAATCATTTGCCCGTTCTTTTGAAATATTCAAAACCAGTGTAGATGCGGCTTTCAATGCAGCAGTTTGTTTTGCCTTGATAAACGATACAGCTCAGGCATTTAAATATCTGCGTTATGCCATTGATCTAGGTAAACATGATTTTGAAAACGATCCTGATTTGATCAACTTGAAAAAGTATTCAACTTTCAATGATTTGGTATATTTAGCCCGGCAGCGTTATGAATCTATTCAAAACCAGAAACCTATTCCTTTGATTAAAAGGCCTGCAACGCTAGAGGAAAATACACTTGTGTTTATCATTTTTCATGATTTTAACAGTAGCCCTAAAAAAACTTGGGAGATTTTCAAAGAGGTATTAGAAAACAAAACTCTGGCATTTTTGCCATCAGGAAGCAAAATCCTGGGTTATGATTTGTTCGATTGGAGTCAGGACGAAGAAGAATATGAAAGAATCGCAGAAGAAATTGATGAGTTTTTATTGATGCAAAAAATAACGTCGAAACATAAAGTAATTTTGATGGGAATCGGAAAAGGCGGGTTTTTAGCAAATAGTTTCGCCATCCTATTCCCGGAAAAATTTCATATGGTCATCAACTGGTTTGGTTCTTTCCCCAATAATCTTCGTTTGCCGGGCAGAGACAATCATGAACAATTGACTTTTATCAGCATTTTGGGTGAAAAAGATTCTCCCGAATACAATGAAAAAATCGAAAATGTTTTAGAAAGGATAAGAATCAATGGCTTGAAAACTAAAGTATACAAAATTCCAACCGGAAGGTATTTGCCCGAAAATAAAAATGAACTGTTGAGAAAAATTTTATCCGATTTTAATCTCAAGATTTAATCATTCATATCTTAAAGCTTCAATTGGGTCGAGAGATGCTGCTTTTTTGGCCGGATAATATCCCGATAAAACACCGGTGATAAAACACAATATAAATCCAAGCATCATCCAGCCCCAGGGAATAATAAAAACTCCGCCTACGATGGAAGCCGTAATGTTACCTATAATTACGCCCAGTATTATACCTACTATTCCTCCAAATTGACAAATTAGCACAGTTTCGGTGAGAAACTGGTTTCTAATCAGCTTTTGTGTGGCCCCAAGCGCTTTTCTTGTGCCTATTTCTCTTGTTCTTTCTGTCACCGAAACAAGCATGATGTTCATTAACCCTACTGCTGCTCCAAGCAGGGTAATAAGTCCTATGGCAGATGCAAACAAGGTGACCAGAGACAGATTTTCCAATAAAATCTTGGATAATGAATCACTTTTCACTATTTCGAAGGTGTTTTCCTGACCGGGCCGGTTTTTTCTTACCTTCCGCATTGTATAAATGGCATGGTTTATGGCTGTGTTGAGGTCTTCGGCGTCATTCACGACCACACTGATGGTAAAACTTCTGTTTGGATCAGGATACAATTGATTCATGGTGGTGACAGGAATCACTACAGCCCTGTCTCCACCAAAACTAAAGCTGCTTCCTTTCAGGGCAAAAACACCGATAATTAAGTATTTTTGACCATTCACCACAATTTTTTGATTGATGGCTTTCGACGGCAATCCATCGAATAAGATTTTTACAATTTCATTTCCAACGATACATACAGGTTGTCTGTATATTATCTCGTTTTCGGTAAAATTTCTTCCTTCTTCGATGGTCAAACCGGTCGCAAGGGCATAATTCAGATCACCTCCCATCAATTGAATATTTGGATTGGTCTTTTTGTTTAAATAGTGAACTTCGGCAGAACCCGTAGCAATGGCAGAAATAGCGATGCCGGCGGGAAAATCATAAATCTTTTTAAAATCCATACATTGTTTAAAGGTAATGGGAGGATACTTTTTTAATTTACCGCCGGATGACCCAAAATGTACGTTCAATCCTCGGTTACGGATCGTGAAAGTATTGGCTCCCATCATGGAAAAATTTGATTTCAATGACAGTTGAATGGCGTCTATGGCTGTTAATATTCCTACCAAAGCCATGATACCTATGGCAACAATCATGATGGTGAGAAATGCACGTAAGCGATAGGCCTTGATGCTTCTATAGGCCTCTTTCAATATCTCGACAAAAATTTGACTTTTCAAAAGTTTGTTTTTGCAAATATCACGAATAAATTGAATTCATTGATTCCATGCGTCAACTTTCTCAACCGCAGATATAATAAAAAAGGCCTCATAATTGAGGCCTTGTGTGGGTTCAACAGGATTCGAACCTGTGACCCCCTGCTTGTAAGGCAGGTGCTCTGAACCAGCTGAGCTATGAACCCTTGCTTATTTGCGGCTGCAAATATATAACTTTTTTTCATTTCAACTATTTTTTCCCGAAAAATTTACATGCATTTAAACATCCAATTCGCTGATTCCGGCAAAGCGAAATTACCCAAAAAATTGAATGTTAATCCGTTGTGTTTGTAATAGTAGAGTGGCGTTTTGTTTCTAACATGATTCTCTTTAGTAAAAAATTGATTTTTCATAAGATTGTTTTTTTGCAGATACATTTTATTGCAATTTTGTTTAATTGGCATTAGTTTTGTCGTGCATAATGTTTAAGTTATTGTTGGAAATGCAAAAAGTCATTGGCTATATAATTTTCATTCTTTTTTATGTGAATTCTTCTATTGCTCAAGAGGGACTGAGAATTGAATGGCCGGATCAGTACAATTGGGAATTGCATAAAAAGATGGAAAACCAGGATATGAAGTATATTGAAATCATGCCTGCCGGAGAAAACGACACAAACTGGACTCATTTCGGACAGATGCTTATTGTGAAAGGTGTGACAAATGCACATGTATTAAAAGCCAAAGATGTTGTGATGGATGAAATATTGGCAGAAACTCCCGATGCATTTTTCACATTGTTGGATATAGATACCTTGGGCTTGTTTCCTTACATTATTTTTAAGGTTGAAAATATTTTCGGTCCGGGTATCAAAGGAACAGTTTCGAAGGTATATTATATTGTACAGGGACGGACGGCGCTATATGTCAATTTTGTGGCTATTCGAAAAAAAATGCTTTCAAAAGAAGAAGAAGAATTCTGGAAAAATGTATTCAAATCGGCACAAATCATTTATCATAACCCGAAAAACAAAAATCAATAATTTGACTCTAAGACAAAAGTCGATTACAAGAGGAAATTTATCACAATATGGCGCAATAGGGACAATGGTTAATCTTTCAAATTTGTATAAACATTTTGTACATCGTCGTCTTCTTCAATTTTTTCAATCAATTTCAGCACTTCTTCTTTTTGGTCGGGTGGCAATTCCTTGGTAGTCAGCGGTATTCTTTCAAATCCGGAACTGACAATCTCAACTCCTTTGTTTTCAAGGGCTTTTTGAATATTTCCGAAATCTTTAAATTCTCCATACAAAATAATCAACCCATCTTCTTCGAATATTTCATCTACACCGAAATCAATCATTTCAAGTTCAAAACTTTCAATATCTTCAATACCTTCCGGTTTTATTTTAAAAAAACATTTGTGTTCAAATAAAAATTCAACACTGCCGGATGTGCCCAACGATCCGTTGAATTTGTTGAAATAACTACGGATGTTGGCTACTGTTCGGGTAGGGTTGTCGGTTGCGGTTTCAATTAAAACGGCAATGCCATGTGGGGCATATCCTTCATATACCATTTCTACATAGTCATTGGCATCCTTGGCTGTGGCTCGTTTTATGGCTCTTTCAATATTGTCTTTTGGCATATTGGCTGCCTTGGCATTTTGCAAAAGAGCTCTTAAACGTGGGTTGCTTTCAGGGTTGGGACCACCTTGTTTGGCAGCAATCGTAATCTCTTTGCCGAGCCGTGTAAATGTTTTGGCCATGTTTGACCAACGCTTGAATTTGCGTTCTTTTCTATATTCAAATGCTCTTCCCATAAACTTGGTTTTCTGCAAAATTAAACCTTTGCTTGATATTTGACGATAAAAATTTTCAATCAAAAATACTGATTAATTTCGATTTTAAAGTAGTGATAATTGTAAATCTGTTTTCCAAATACATTTCAAAAAGTATATACTTTGTCATTTTTTCCAATTTATGATTTTCATTAAACTGTATATCAATTTAATTCAAAAAAATATCACTGAGAATTTAAAATTATGGTTTAATCGATACAGATTTTAAACTTGTCTAATGGAATTAGATAGCTTAAAGGAAAAATAATTATATTTGTTAGGTATAAATGCTTAGTTATATGACGAAAAAAAATTACTCTTTTTTGCTGTTTTACCTTGTTATATCCCTATTTACCGAAGGGCAAATAATACAAATAGGTTCGGGTAATGCAGTCAATAGCGTAATAGAATCCTCACCTGTCAACATTTATTATCGCCGAACTGTTTGCCAGTTTGTGTATACTAAAGCAGAACTGAACGCGGCAGGAAAACTCAATGGTGATACTATCAAAGAAATAGGTTTTTTTGTATACGCAAGGCCTTTGTACGACATACCGGGATATACCATTAAAATAAAACATACCAATCAAAACAATGTCAATAATTCTCTGGGAACTACCGGTTGGACGGTTGTCAAAGGGCCTTTTACTTTTTCGCCTGTTACCGGCGAATGGAATATGATTACTCTTGATCAACCATTTGTATGGAACGGTAATCAAAATATTGGCATTGAAATTTGTTGGTCTCAGGTTCAGCCCACCTGGGATCCTTCCGGGCAGGTTTATATATTTTCGAGCAACATGGGCTATCGTTATAGTCGCACAGATAACGCTGGTACATCTTGTGGTTCTGTACCCGGTACAAGAGTAAATTACAAGCCGCAAATACGATTTAAATTTAAGGATTTTACCACATGGACAGGTTTAGTCAGTTCTGATTGGTTTAATCCTCAAAATTGGAATGCAGGTGTGCCAAATAAAGAATGGAATGCAGTGATTCCCGGGAATACGCCCAATCAACCAAAGATTTCAGGTCAAAAAGCTTATGTAAAAACTTTAAAAACACTCAATGGTTCCACCTTGACCATTGCGGGTGCCGACACCTTGTGTGTTTATGGCGATTTATTGATAAATGGCAACTTCATTCAAAATCAATCTACCATTGCTTTCCGAGGAACAGATATAAATCAATGGCAATCGGCCAATCCTCAATATTATTATAATGTGGACATACACAAAAATAATGGCATCAATATTACCGGAGGCATGTGTAATATTGTGAACAGGTTGGATATAAAAGCAAGTGTACTCAATACAAATGGGAATATCACCTTGTTGTCGACCGACTCCAACACTGCAAGGTTAACCAGGGTGGGAAATTCCTGTAAATATGTGATTCATATGTTTGACTCGTGGGGAGATGGGTGGAATGGTGGTTATCTTTCGTTATATATAGATGGGGAATTGGACCGGACATATTATGCCAAAACATCTCAAACAATCGATACTTTTTATGTGCCTGATGGCAGTAGCTTTCATTTGACTTATACTCCCGGCACGTATGAAAACGAAAATTCCTTTGTGTTGTATGACCCTTCCAATTCACCCATCTATTCTGCCGGTCCTCCCATACCATCCGGAAATATTTATTCCGGCACTTCGTCTTGCCAGTTTAGCAATCCTATCATTGGCAATTTTACCATTGAAAGAAGGATACAGGCCGGAGCCACTCATTGGAGGTTCTTTACCATACCTGTTCAAGGAGGAACCCTTAATCAGTGGTATGATGATTTTATCATGAGTGGTTTTCCGGGAAGTCAATGGCCCAATTGGCCCTCATCATCCAACCCTTGGCCTTCCATCTATTATTATGATGAAACTGTTGCCGGCAATAAAGATTTAGGGTTTTATCCTCCATCTTCGATCAACGACCCTGTGTCTCCGGCTCAAGGTCTGTGGGTGTGGTGTGGCGATACCATCACCGGTACCCAACCTTTCACCATTGATGTAACCGGTCCTCCTTATGTGGGACCTGTTTCATTTCCTGTCAGTTATACCAATTCAGGGTCCATTATGGATGATGGTTGGAATATGGTAGCCAATCCATATCCTTGCACCATTGATTGGGATTCGCCTAATTGGACTAAACAGAATATAGACAATGCCATTTATATCTGGAATCCCCAAAATCAGCAGTTTGCCGCATATGTAAATGGCATAGGCGTGAATGGAGGATCAAGATATGTGGCATCATCCCAGGCATTCTGGGTGAAAGCCAATGCATCCAATCCACAGTTGATTGCCAATGAATTTGTCAAAGCCATACAAAACGTGCCTTTTATTAAAGCATCGGCATTGACGGATTACTTAAAATTAAAAATAACCCACAATAATTTGACGGACGAAATGGCCATACGATTTGATGATTCTTCTACTGTCAATTTTGATCAAACATGGGATGCATATAAATTATCATCGGCTTCAAACAATGTCCCATTCATTGCAGCTGATTGGAACAATCAATTATATTCCGTCAATACTCTTCCACCCTCAGGTCAGTATTCTATCCCTTTGCGAGTGTTGGTGCCTACAAACGGACAAGCTAAATTGGAAATTGCCACATGGAGCGGCTTGAACTATATTGCGTGTATCTATCTTGAGGACCTGCTCACCCAAACCTGGACAGACCTGAAAAATAATCCTCAATATAATTTCACTGCCTACAGCAATACACAAAATAACCGTTTTATTCTGCATGTATATTTCAAACCCAAGATTGAAACATCCGGGCCCTCATGTTCCTATTCCAATAACGCAACCATCACTATCAATACATGGTCCGCTCCTATCGATACGGTTAGATTATTTGACCTCAATAATCAAATGATGGGTCAGGCAATCAATGTTACTTCATGGACATTTTCCAATCTAAATGCTGGAAGCTATATGTTGCAATATCAAACGACCGGAATGTGCGGTCAAATTTACGACACTATTCATATTCTTATCCCTCCTGCTGTAAATGCCGGATTTGTCCCTTCTAAAGACACATTATATTGGCCGGAGAATGAGGTTGCATTTCAAAACACTTCTCAGAATGCAAGTTACTTTTATTGGGATTTCGGTGACGGCGATACATCCACATTGTTCTCACCGGTACATAGCTTCATTCAGCCGGGGGCATATCTCGTGACATTAGTGGCCAAAAACTTAAATGATTGTAAAGATACAACTCATCATTGGGTTTTCGTCAAACCGGCACAGGTTGGGATAAATGATGAAGATTTACAAGATTGGCTCAATCTGAAAAACTATAATCATACATTGGTTATTACAGGCAATCAAGCACTCAAAAAACCTGTAAATATTGAGTATTATGATATCTCCGGCAAATTGTTGAAAATATCATCTTACCACGAAGGTCAGATAATCAATGAAACATTCAGTCCTTCTGTGAAAGGTGTTTATCTGATTAAGATAGGTTACCGACAATTAAGATGGGTAAAAACAGAGTAGTCATTGAAATTTTCAGCTTTGATACTTTCATTTTGACTTTAAGTGTTATTTTCATACATATAATGCGATAGATATGTTAAAGCACAAAAAGTTTTTTTATTATTATGTATCGTATAATTTAATTTTCATTGGTAGTATGTTTTTTTATAAAATGAATCATTCATGTTATGATGCGTTATCACCTGCGTTGATGATAGAAACGGGGTCATTGGCAATAGGGATCAGTTATGATGTGAATGTATCGGGTTTAAAGAGTGTAAGCCGGGGCATGGGCGGTCCGGAGATCATGATAAAATATATCAATCCTAATCCATTTGGGTATAAAACAAGGTCTCAATCAAGGTTTTTTTAACTCCATTGTTTAATTTCGATAATTTCGTCATAAACCGGCAATTCCATAGAAGGGTGGTTGGTGCAAACCAATATGGTTTTTTGTTTGTGGAATTTTTGCAACATATTTTGATACCAATCGGTGTTGATTTGATCAAGATTGGATGCCGGTTCGTCCAACAATATCAAACTTGCATCTGAAAAAAAAGCCAATCCTATTTTTAATCTTTGAATCATCCCGGAAGAAAATTCACCGATTTTTTTCCTTCGGTGTTCAGTCAAATTGCACCATTCCATCCAATCATCGATGTTTTGAACCAAAAGTGAAGGTTTTAGTGTGTAATGGATATTCAAAAAAACATCCAGTTCCAAATCGAGAGGCAGCTGCATGTATGGAGCGGCAATACTCAAATGTTTGTGCAAAACTCCGGCATCGAGGTTTTGATTATGAAGAGTATAAATGACCTTGCCTTTGCTGGGAAGAAGATAAGAAGCAATGATTTTCAACAATGTGGATTTGCCTGAGCCATTCTCACCGATGATTCCGTATGTGTGATTCGAGGAAAAAACAAAATTGACATTTTTAAATAAATACCGACGATTGTATTGTTTGGCAATATCGTGTAAGGTAACCTGCATGCATTAAACCAGTCCTTTAATGATTCCTTCGGGAGAATCGACAATAAACTGGGTGATTTCTTTTGCATAAACACTATCCGGAAATTCTGATTTGATTTTTTCTATAGCTTTTGATGTGTTGAATCCTTTCACAAATAATGTCCTGTAGATATTTTCTATTTCAAGAATATCTTCTTGAGGGAATTGACGACGTTTTAAACCTATACTGTTAATGCCGATATACGACAAGGGCTCTTTTGCAGCTCTGACGTATGGAGGTACATTTTTTCGCACCAACGAACCACCTGCGATAAAACTATGTTTACCGATACGGACAAATTGTTGCACTGCCACAATTCCTTCCAGAATGGCATAATCCTCAATGACCACATGTCCGGCTATTTGTACGGAGTTGGCCAAAATGACATTATTGCCGACAATGGTATCGTGGGCAACATGCACATAAGCCATCAAGAGGCAATTGTTTCCCACTTTTGTGATAAATCTATCAGCCGTACCTCGGTTGATGGTAACATATTCCCTGATAGTCGTATTATCGCCAATTTCGACGGTGGTGTATTCTCCTTTAAATTTGAGATCTTGAGGAATTGCGGCAATGACCGCACCGGGAAAAATTTTGCAATTTTTTCCGATACGGGCTCCATCCATAATCGTAACATTTGGGCCAATCCATGTGCCTTCTCCAATTTCTACGTCTTCATAGATGGTGGTAAAACCTTCAATGACGACGTTATCTCCTATTTTTGCTTTGGGTGAAACATCCGCAAATTTGTGTATATTGATACTCATGAGTTTTTTACTTTGACAATCTGAGCCATTAAATTACCTTCAGAAACAATTTTATCTCCAACATAGGCAGTTCCTCGCATATAAGAAATGCCTCTTTTGACCGGTTCAAGCATTTCCATTTTCAATATCAAGGTGTCACCGGGGACAACTTTATTTTTAAAACGAAAATTTTCAACTTTCAGAAAGTACGTGCTGTAATTTTCCGGATCCGGGATGTTCTTCATCACTAAAACGCCGCCGGTTTGTGCCAATGCTTCAATCTGCAAAACTCCAGGCATGATGGGCTCGTCCGGAAAATGTCCTTGAAAATAGGCCTCGTTATAAGTGACATTTTTTACGCCTATCACATAATTGTCGGTCAGTTCAACGATTTTATCCACAAGTAAGAATGGGAATCTGTGGGGCAGGCGTTTTTTGATATCTTCCACAGTCATTAATGAGGGTTGGTTTACATCGATTACGGGAGCTTTCTTTTTTTCTTCTTTAATAGTTTTTTTGATAATTTTTGAAAAAGCCACATTTCCGTAATGCCCGGGTCTTGCGGCAAGTATGTGTGCTTTGATGGGTTGTCCGATCAGGGCAAAATCACCAACAATGTCAAGTAATTTATGACGGGCGGGTTCGTTGTAAAAATGAGGTTGAACATTGTTGAGGATGCCTATGCCTTTGATTTCTACTTTGGGTTTATTCAAGAGTTTTGATAATTTGTCCAATTCTTCTTGCGACACGGGCTTGTCAACAAGAACAATGGCGTTGGATAAATCTCCTCCTTTGATTAAGCCACGTTTAGCCAATTGTTCAAGTTCTCTGAAAAACACAAAAGTCCTGCATCGGGATATTTCGGGCACAAATTCACGAATATTATACATTGATGCGTGTTGAGTGCCCAGGATAGGGGAGTTGTAGTCGACCATCACCGTGATCCTGAATTCATCTTGAGGAACGGCAAGCATCTCAATTTTTCTTTCGGCATCTTCGTATGTAATGTTTTCTTTGAGAATCCAATAATTTTTAGGCATCTTTTGTTCTTGAATGCCGACTTTTTGAATGGCTTCGACAAATGGATATGCACTTCCGTCAAGAATGGGAATTTCCGGGCCGTCAATTTCAATGAGTGCATTGTCTATCTCAAGTCCAAGGAGTGCGGCCAAAAGATGTTCGGTGGTATACACGGTGGCATCTCCGGTGCCAAGAGTTGTCCCACGTGAAGTATCAATCACATAATCAGCATCGGCGGGAATAATAGGTTTATCAGGCAAATCGACACGTTGAAATTTGAACCAATGATTTTCCGGAGCAGGTTTTATTCTTATAGTGGATTTTTTGCCGGTATGTAATCCAATTCCTTCTATGACAACTTCAGATTTTAGTGTTTTTTGTAAATCAGCCATAATGGTTATTTCAAGTTTGTTTTTTTCTTTATTTCTTCAATGGTTTCTGCAAGTTTGGGCAGATTTTTAAACAAAACATAACTTTTTTTGTATTCGCCTATACCAAATGCAGGGGAGCCCTGCACTATGGCTCCTTTTTCTTTGATGGATGATCCGATGCCAGATTGGGCAGCAATTTTAACCTCGTCGGCAATGCTTATATGCCCGACAATTCCAACTTGCCCGCCAATCATGCAATTTTTACCTATTTTTGTCGATCCGGCAATGCCTGTCTGAGCAGCAATGACAGTATTTTCTCCAATCTCTACATTGTGGGCAATTTGAATGAGGTTGTCAATTTTGACGCCTTTACGTATGATGGTAGATCCTATAGTGGCACGGTCAATGCTGACATTTGATCCGATTTCTACATTATCTTCAATAATCACATTGCCGATTTGTGGTACTTTTTCACGTTGATGGTCACTATTGGGAATAAATCCAAAACCATCCGAACCGATGACAGTCCCTGCGTGAATAATACAATTTTGTCCAATCCGGCAATCATGATAAATTTTTACTCCGGGGTATAATATGGTATTGTCTCCAATGGTAACGCGGTCGCCAATATATACATGGGGATAAATCTTGACATTTTTGCCGATAGTGCAATTATTTCCGATGTATGCAAACGAACCGATGTAAATATCTTTTCCAAGAGTTACATTTTTGCCAAGATGATGAGGTTGTTCGAGGCCGGAAGGTTTTTGGATCATGCTTTCATATAACTGCAAAAGTTTGGTAAAGGCCTGGTATGCATCAGGAACGACTATCAAGGTCATGTCGTTGTTTGTAAAATTTTTCGGCAATAAATGTTTTGAAATGATTAATACACCGGCTTTGGTAGAAAACAAAAAAGGTGAATATTGATCATTTCCCAAAAAAGATAAGCTGTCCGGGCCTGCTTCTTCAATTTTGGAGAAAGCAGTTACTGTTTTGTCCGGATTGCCAATAATTTGGCCTGCAACAATTTCAGATATTTGTTTTGCCGAGAATTTATTCATATCAACGGCCAAAAATAGGAAAAATTAATTTTAGTCGTTTTATTCCCTGAGAGTTGTGGAAAAATAATCCTAAATTTTAGATATTCTGCCGGATTCAAATTACACAATGTAAACTTTAAATTACACAATGTAAACTTTTAAAAAAAGATAGTTGTCTTATAACCAATATGTTGGTTGGAAAATTGAGTTATAGGTCAATTTTTTCCGGTGTGCAAAGAAAAAATTTTGTTACAGGTTCTGATAATGCCCAAATATTTAAAAGATCGGCAGCATCGGCGATGTCGTAAACCGTGCCGTCTTTTTTAAGAATATTGATTTTGTCGTTTTGCGGATTATAGGCATTGTTTTGTATCGTTCCGGTGACAATGTAATAGTGTGTCCATTCTTCTTTCCATTTGTATTTTTTTGTCAAATTTTCGCTGATTTGCTTGATAAGATAATTGTCGAACGGAGTGTTTTGAATTTTTATTTTATAGAGATTGCGGTAGATGAGCCGTTTTGACAAGTCGGACAAAACAGGGTCGTTATGTTGTGTCCATACTTTGATGGAAGCCATGATGTCATAATCGTCCAACAAGACAAAATGATTGATTATAGCGGAATTTTTTTCCCAATCTTCTTTATTTATTTGATTATAGAGAAAAAATTGCAAAGCCGGCGTGGCGAAAAGTTTTTTGTTTTTAGACGCCAATTCCTTAGCACGTTTTAAGATATTGATAATAAGATTTTCTGCGGCAATAACTGTTTTGTGAAGATAGACCTGCCAATACATCAAACGCCGGGCAATGATGAATTTTTCTACAGAATAGATTCCTTTTTCTTCAACGGCCAAATTATCTTCATGTAATGTGAGCATGCTGATAATTCTGTCGGTGCTTATTACACCTTCCGATACACCTGTATAGAAACTATCCCGTTTAAGATAATCAAGCCGGTCCATATCTAATTGGCTTGATACCAATTGGTGTAAAAATTTTTTTGGATATTGGTTTTCGAAGATGGCAATACACGTGTCCAATTTACCTTTCCATTGGCGGTTAATTTCTTTCATAATGGCCAATGAAATGGCTTCATGGGAAATGCCTTCTATGAAAGTGTTTTCCAATGCATGAGAAAATGGACCATGGCCTATATCATGCAATAAAATTGCTGCTGTTGCGCCGATGGCTTCTTTCTCGGTTATTTCTACGCCTTTGTTTCTTAATGTCTCTATGGCCCGGTTCATCAGATGCATTGCGCCGAGTGCGTGATGAAAACGTGTGTGAAGTGCGCCGGGATAAACCAAATGAGTCATGCCTAACTGATGAATGTTGCGTAATCTTTGAAAATAAGGATGTTCGATAAGGTCATGAATGAGGTCGTGTTTAATGGAAATAAATCCATAAACAGGATCGTTAAAAATTTTTCTTTTGTTATATGCCTTGATCATGGTAAAAGTTGGTATGTTTTAACTGTATTATTTTTTCTGATGATAAGCTCGGGATTGTCATCCAAATTGATATTTTGTAATATGATATGTTCTGCATCAAAAGGCAATGATTGATCGATCTTAAAATTGCGCAAGATATAAATTATGTTTTGCGGATGAAGTGCAATGGCCAAAATGTTTTCTTTGTTTTTCGTATTGTATTGATCTAATTTAAGTTTGGTGGGCCTGGGCATTTCTTTTTGAAAGATGACATTCCCGGCTTCGTCCATGATTACAAGAGAGTTGTTTTGATACAAAACCATATCGGCCCATTTGTCGTTGTTTAATGAACCGATAAAATAACATGTATCTGCCGAAAACGGCAATAAAATTTCTTCACCATTCAGTGATTTTTGAGAAATAAATCCGTTTTTAAATGAAAAAATGTAAGATGTGGCCGGCGTCCGGCCTTTTTTGAAGAAATAAATATCCGGATTAAAATAAGCCATATATTGGTTGATTCTTTGACTGCCACGACGATCGGTGCTTTTGATCATTCCTTTCCGGGTTACATACGTGATATGGTCTTTGCCTTCCACCGCAAAATGGAACGGAGGAATAATCAAAGTATCATTCTCGGTAGAATGGTTCCAACCTTCTACAGATTGTCCGTTTAAATCGAAATTAAAGAGGGCTGACGATCCTGTCCAAAGTATCCGGTAATTATGGTTGTTGTCATAGTCCAATACAGAAACCGGGAGGCGGGTGTTTTCTTGTGGAGTTATGGGAAATGGGTTTAAATGATTGCCATTGCGGTCAAGGAAAAAGATTTGTTTTCCGGTATTGAAAACAATTTGCCATTTTCCGTTATTATATTTGTCAACGGCAATTGGAGGTGAAATTATCGGCGATTCCAATGACTTTTGCCAAATCAGTTTTCCTGTATTGTCAATCAGTCCGAAATTTCCTTGATCATCCTGAAAAAACAAATCGTAGGAGTGATTGATGTGGTTTGGGAATAAATATGGTCCATGAATTATGTTGTTGTTATGTTTATATTCAAACAATTGATTGATGGCAATAGGCGCCGATGTATCGGTCTTAAAAGCATAGACAAGATTGAAAAGTGCCCGATTGCCGGATTTTAAATCAAATTGAAAAGTAAGAATGGATGGGGTAGATAAAATTTCATTTGAAATGCCTGATTTTTCTAAAAAATCTTTTTTAAATACTTTTTCTGCATTTGAGAATATGTGTTGCGGGTTGATCCAGTACCAAATGTCTGCTTCATCTACCAAATAAGGGATAGAACGTTGATAGATGTTTTGATTGTTGACGGCTTCGCCTGAAAATAATAAAATTTTCAGTTCGTTGAGATGTTCTTTGCTTTCAGCCATGATGGCATACTCATCTTTAAAGATGAATCCAAATAATGTGTCGGGCAAAGTCATGTCAAAAGGAACAAAAGGTTGAAAAATTTCACCGGGGATAAAATAATAAGGCAATGTGTCGGAAACGGGCGAGAACCTTGAAACAAAACTTAAAAATCCGTCATTTTCTTTTAATTTACATGCAAAAACCGGAAAATCATACCGGTCGGAAGCGGGCATATGATTGTTGAACAAATAAAATTCGGGGCCGATGACCGATGCCAATTCTTCCAAAAAATCGAAAGCATATTTTTTTTCGATTTCGTCGACAATTTCAATCGTGACATTTTTTTGAGAAGCATTACGTGATTGCAGTAAATATGTTTTGAAGTCGTTGATATTATATTGAATAGCCCAGGTTACGTGATGAGTGATAAAATCGGGGCATTGAATTTTTTGTTGTTGCTGACCGGAAAATTTTGCAAGAAAATGACGGCTTTCTATGGAACAATATCCGGTTAAAAATAAAAGATCTGCTTTAAAATGCAAATCTATTCCCAGCCATCCCGACATATTGCCGGGTAATGGAAATAGAGATGAGTTGTCTTGAATTATTTCATGGAAAAAGCCGGTTTTTTCCCACTGTATAAAAATGTTTGTGGATGCCTGTAAGTTGGCAGTGATGTTTACTTGATTGAAGATACTGTCTTTTGATAAAATTTTATCTTTATGGAGGTAATGTATTAAATCTTCAATAATTAAAACTGAGGATGAAGCAAATTGAAAGTTGCCTGACTGCAGGGTATATAGAGTTGATTCTGATTTCAACCATTGTTCGATGGTTTCGTTCTCATAGCTTCGTTCGTTGGTTTTTTTGTAACCGGCGGCAGACAATATTTGATCGGTGGAGCATCCGGGTGTTGTAGGCCACGAAAACAACCAAAAGTGGTTTTTGGCTCCGGCAGGATGAAGCGAAACATAAAGAGGGCCTGTAAAGGAACATTTGTGAGCCAGAGTGTCCCAAAGAACCAATTCGTTCAAAAAAGAATTGACTATTTTGGCTTTTTTCCATTGAGTCACAATCAGGTTGCCATTAGACATTTGTTTTTGAAGCAACGCAATGTTGTTGATTCTTGCGACTACAATGGCATTGTCGGGTATGGGGATATTTGCAACATTTACAGTTTGATTGTTTTTTCCAAGGTTAACAATGACGTAAACGGAAAAGAACAAAATGCCCAAAAGAGCCAAAATGGCAAAAATGTTTTTGATCGTGAGGCGGTTCATTCTAAAATTTGACAATTGCGGCAAAAATAATTATTTCAATCGTATATTGGAGGAAATTATATGCCGGATTAAAATTCCAGTTTTAATTGACCATCGCCAAAGCAATTAAACGACCGCCGGTGATAAGGAGATAATCCGTAATTTAAGATGGCATTGCGGTGATTTTCAGTGCCATATCCTTTGTTTTTGTCCCATTGGTAAACAGGATATTTTACATGGAGTTTTTGCATTATCAGATCTCTTTCGGTTTTGGCCAGGATCGAAGCCGCTGCTATGGACGCAACTTTACTGTCGCCTTTGACAATGCAATGATAGGGTATGTTTTTGAATGGTTTGAAACGATTGCCGTCAACAAGAATCAATTCGGGAGTTTCGGACAATTTTTCGATGGCTTGATGCATAGCGGCATAAGTTGCCTGAAGTATATTCACTCGGTCTATGACCATGTTGTCTACAATAGCTATTGACCATGCAAGCGCATGTTGTTTTATATAGTTGCTTAAATTTGTTCTTTGTTTTGAGGTGAGTTTTTTTGAATCGTTCATCATTGACCAATCGTAACGGGGGTTTAAAATCACCGCTGCTGCCACAACCGGCCCGGCAAGGCATCCGCGCCCGGCTTCATCGACGCCGGCTTCCATTACCGAAGAATACTGGATTATCAATTTATTTGACATGATCAAAAATCTTATTGATTTTTTGTGCTGCAATGTCCCAATCAAAATTCCGTAAAATTGCCGGATATTGTTTTATCAAAACAGAGGTTATTTCGTTTTGCATGATTTTTTCAAAACCAATTTTCATGGAATCTATAGAATAAGGGTCTGAATAAATGGCATATCCTGAAGTAATTTCCCTAAAAACCGGAATGTCGCTTAACAACAAGGGCTTGTTAAATTGCATAGCTTCAATTACAGGCAATCCAAAACCTTCATAAAATGAAAAATTGACTAATGCCATGCATTGTTGATACAAACCGGCCAAAATATCATCCGAAGGATTTTCAATAAACATTACATCCGGGTAGGTCAAAGCAGTTTTTTCAAAAAATTGCTTGCCTGCCAGCACGAATAAAAATTTGTTTCCGATAGATTGGTTAAACTGCAAAAATGCTTTGATGGTGTTGCTTATATTTTTTCTTTCGTGCAGCGAACCGGCATACAAAAAAAAGGGTTTTTGTAATTTAATTTTAATGTTTGATGGGATAGAAGTAGCATGAAATTTTGTTAATCCGTTGTAGACAACACAAATGTTATCTTTTTTTTCAGGAAAAAATTTAATTATTTCCTGTTTGGAAAAATGGCTGACGGTAATGATGGTGTCGCTTGCCCGGATATAACGGGGAACGGTTGATGTGTAAAATTTCCTGAATTTCTGCGGAATCCATTGAGGATTGGAAAGAAAATTGACATCGTGTACAGTATTGATTAAAGTTTCTTGTCCAACTTTTTGATGTATAAAACCATCGGGAGAGAAAACAATATGTGGACGATAATATCGGACGAATAAAGGCAGAACATAATCAAACCAAAATTCAATGGTCCTGCTATTAATGGTTGGGAGGGGAAAAAAAACTGCTTTTACATTTGAATCAAAAGTGTACTTTTTTGAGAAAGGCCTGTCAAATAAAAAAATAAATTCGTCACCGGATCGTTGCCGTACCAATCTGGGAAGAATCTCAGCCATAAAACGACTAATGCCATCTGTTTTTTTATGTTTGAAAAGCCTTGTATTTACCAATATACGCAATCCGGGCGGAATTTAAATTTAATTACCAAAATGGCAAAAATAAAAAAGGGCACGATTTGTGCCCTGAAATAAAATGGTTAATAAGTAAAAATTATTTTATAAATCCTTTTTCGCGGGCTTCTTTAATGGCCTGTTCAATGCCTTTTTTGTTAATTACACGTAAACCTGCGGAAGATACTTTTAGCGTTATCCATTTATCTTCGCTTGGCAAATAAAATCTTTTTACATGTAAATTGGGTAAAAATTTACGTTTTGTTTTACGGTTTGAATGCGACACATTATTCCCGCTCATTGTTTTTTTTCCGGTTATTTGACAAACTTTTGACATTTCTTTAAATTTTGGGACGGCAAATTTAAGGAAATATTTTTGAAATGAAAAAAATCCCAAGAATTTTTCTCAATTAAAGTTTGAATCCGATATATTCTTTTTCGGCTTCGATTATTTTATTGCCATATTTTTTAAATTCCGGGTATAGTGTGGCCGGGAAGTTTTGACGGTTTACCAGGATTTTACGGGTTATTATTAATTGATTATCTTTAATTTTTTTGAATGTCAGGGAATATTGTGTGCCATTGAAAGTTAGCGATACATTTTTAGGTATGACGGTGAATTTTTCACCGGAAGACAACGAAATTAAAATGCTGTCGGATATTTGGTCTTTTGTTTCATATTCTTCATAAACAAAATCAAATTGGCGGTTTTCGGTATTCAATACATTTTGAGAAATGAATAAATAGTAGTATGGGATTTGTATGATCTTTTGATCTCCGATTTTTTGGGCATAATTGTCTATTGTGCAATTTACGACGATATGCAGCGTGTCGGTAGAATCTTTGTAAAATTTAAAATCGGTAATCTCAAAAGTTTTCTCAAATCGTTCGGAAAGTTTTTTGTAAAGGTAATTTTTGATTTCTTCGTTGGTTTTACCTTCAAACTCCACATGGAGATTTGAAGCATCATTGCCAAAATTTTTGATGTGTATATGGGCGGTGGCTTGATTATCTTTTATGTCGAAATTGTAATTGGCCATGATTGATTCTTTTTTTCTTGTTGCCGGATTGATGATAAAAGGTTTGTATGTGTCGTATTGCACAGATTTTGAAGGAATGTCGAGAGCCCAAACTTTGAAGGAGTAATTTGGCAAGCAAAGGAAAGGGTTGTTTTTATCGGTTAATTCCAAGATGTATTCTTGGTTGTTTTCATCAAAAAATTTGACCATACAATGATCAAAAATAAAGTTGGGTTGATTGATGGGCGTTTGCACTTTATTGCGCGATCTGACTAAAATAAGGTGGCTTTTTATACCGGCTTTTTGTGCCAAAGTGACAAATAAAACCGACAAATCTTTACAATCGCCGAGTTTATTTAGAATGGTTTTTGAGGCCTTTTGAGGGATAACATTATTTTGTGCCAATGGATTTGAAAGATATGAGATGTTTGAGGTAATAAAGCGGTAAATTTTTTCTGCTTTTTCAATATCTTTTAGATGGGTATGTCCTTCGGGAAATATTTCTTTGAATTTTCTTTCAATAATTATATCATTTTCGTCAAATTTTGAAAATGTGAGGTCAGAATACCAATCGGAAATTTCCTTCCAATCCTGAAATGTAGTCACATGCAAAGCCGGTGCAAGTTCACCTGTAGCAGGACAATATGGTTCGGGCGTGTATTGATAAAGTGTATCTGATTTAATTTTGATTATTTTAAATGATTCTCCCTGAATTTGTAATGAATCTATTTTGACGTATTTTTCTTTGTAATTTATTTTTTCCAGATTTATTTTTTTGTTGTTGGGTATAATATAGGTATGTATGCTGTTAAAAAAAGGATAAGTTTCACCAAAAACAATGTAATCATCCAGGTTTTTAGACATTTTGCCTCGGAAATAATAACGTGTTTTGTATTTGATATAGAGTATATCTCCCACTTCAATGGATGGCCAAATGATTTCATTATTTTCGTAAATGTTTGGAAAAACTTTCTTTTTATCTGGCTTCATTAAAAAAATATCCATAATGATGTGTTCTTCGATATCCGAATCCGATAAGTATGATTCTTTGAAGTTTTCAATACCTTTTTGATTTAAAATTTTAATTACAAGCGTATTGATCGATTCCCGGCCACCTTCGGGATACATAAGCGTGGTTTTGTGATCATATAAAATTGCATAATCTCCGGATAATTTTTGATGATTAAATTGATCAATGTTCAATTCATCAATGCTTAAATGAGGATCGAGGTTAAAGTAGGGTTCTTTCCCTTCAATTTCTCTTAATTTGGCTATAACATTATAATTGTTGTGGTTAAATTCGATGGCTTTTTTGAAGCAAAATATGGCCGAATCCTTCTGTTTTTGTTGGGTAAAAACATTGCCAATGGCAGACCACGAGGATGAATTGAAAGGATAGGATGCCAAAAATGTTCGGCATAGTTTTAAGGCATCGTCGTATTTTTGCTGAACATAATAAAAATTTATGGCTTTAATGTAGAAATCATCAATTTGCAAAACATCAAGATATTCTTTTATTATTTTTTCGGCTTTTGAAGTTTGTTTTAAATTTTGATATTCTTCAATTAAATCGTTCAGAATTCCATATTTGAAATTGCCTGACAAGAATTTTTCATATATTTTGATGGCATTCAAAGGTTTTTTGTACACCTTTTTTTCAACCAATGCTTTGAATTCGATTATTTCCGAATTGTCAGGAAATTTCTCATAAGCAGTATTGATGAGCTCGACCATTTCATTGAGTTTTTCAAGTTTGGCATATAACACGATTTTATTCACATAATCTCTATAATCAAGTGATTGTGGATATAAGTCGGCAATTTTATTCCATGTTTTCAGCGCTTCTTCGTATTCTTCACGGCTCATTTGTTGTTTCAATTCTACTTGCAATGAAAGCAAAGATTCAGGGTATTTTTCTTTCAAAAGATAGTGGGCTTCGGATGCCTGTACTTTGTTACCGGCTTTGTTGTAGATATACAATTTGTTGATAAGTACCAATGGGTTGTCGGGTTCAAGTTTGTAAGCTTTCTCAATGTTGTCAATGGCTTCGTCAAAATAGCCCATCCGGGTGTAATATCTGGCCAGCGTAATGTAGTTGTATACATTCTCCGGGGCCTTTTCGGTTTGATTTTTCAGGAATGTCTCCAAGGGAGAGTCGATAATAATCACATCAAGATGATTTTGACCGGTGTAATTTTGAGGTTCTTTTACAATCCGGCAGGATGTATTCAATGTCAGGTCTTCGTTCAATAATCTGATACAAAAATATGGGTCGGTTAAATTTTCGGTTCCAATCTTTACCAAAAGCCGGTTATATCCCTTGTTAAATCGTACTTTTATAAATTTATTTCCAAAATCTGAGTTCCTTTCTTCATATTCGGTAAATACAGGATAGTCATTCAAAAAAATTTTGATGCTTCCACCGAAGCCCAATTCCAAAATTAGATCTTGTTCTTGAGGAGAATTTATAAACGTTTGTGCATAGAAAATTTTACCTGTTCCTACCGAAAAGTTATAAGTAAAAGTGATCCATCCTTCTTTTTTTACAGATGCAGGATCAAACCAAAATACTTTTCCATAAAATTCGGTGTCGAAAGTTTTGTCCTTTTTTGCGTATTTTTCAGGTTCATATATTTTATCCATACCACTTCCGGAAATATTGTAAAATGGACCGGTCATGAGCCAATCTTCAATGGCTTTGATCTGAGCGTAATTTTCGTTCATTCTTTTATAATCGTGTTTGTAGAAATAATGAATGGCGAGATCATAAATTGCACTGGACTTGACAAAATCGGGGCAATTGTCATCATTGATCAATTCATTGATATACTGCAGCTGATGTTTGTTTTTCAAGCCGTTTTCTCCAATAACGGCAGGAGATTTAAATAACGCATAGGTATAAGCATATTGATTGGCCGATTGTTTTGCCCAATAAGAAAAATCGTTGATTGTTGTTTCGGTTCCGAGAAATTCTTTGAGGTAGTAAAATTGTAAAAACTCGTCAAAACTCAATGTTTTGTTATTGTATTTTTCTTGAAGCAGATTATATGCTTCTTTGACATTTCCATTTTTTAATAGCAATGAAATGTTGTCATTTGACTTTAATTCAGGAAAAAAAATAAAAAGAAAAATCAATGAAAATATACAAGTGCGCATAATATCAAAGTTTATAGTGATGCAAATAAACAAAAAAATAAAAATTCCACTTAAAAGTAGTTTATTTGCGAAAATTTTTTACCATGAAATTTTCAAAACGTCATTTAGGAATCAACGAGGAACAAAAAAAACAAATGTTAGAAACCATCGGGGTTCAATCCATTGATGAGTTAATAGATAAAACCATTCCGGGCAAAATCCGGTTAAATCAACCGTTAAACATTCCCGAAGCTTTATCCGAAAAAGATTTATTGGAACATATGCGTCAATTGGCCGCACAAAACAAAATTTTTAAAAATTTTATCGGAATGGGCTATTATGGCACATTTACCCCTCCGGTAATTCAAAGGAATATATTTGAAAATCCTGCATGGTATACAGCATATACACCTTATCAGGCAGAGATTTCACAAGGCCGCCTGGAAGCACTGGTCAATTTTCAAACCATGGTTACAGAACTTACGGGACTTCCGATAGCCAATGCTTCTTTGCTTGACGAAGCAACCGCTGCAGCCGAGGCAATGACCATGTTTTTTAATGTTCGTAAAAACAACCGTGCCGTAAAATTTTTTGTCGATGAAAATCTTTTCCCTCAAACTATCGACGTTTTAATTACCCGGGCAGAACCCTTGGGTATTGAACTGGTGTTTGGAGATGTGCTTTCTTGCAGGTTAAATGAAGAATATTTCGGATTAATCATACAGTATCCCGATAAATGGGGAGAGATTCGCAACTTTCATACTTTGATAGAACAAATATCCGGAATAAACATTAAGGTTGCTGTGGCGGCAGATTTGCTGAGCTTATGTTTGTTGACTCCTCCGGGTGAATGGGGGGCCGATTGTGTTGTTGGTTCCACTCAAAGATTCGGTATACCGCTTGGTTATGGAGGACCTCATGCAGCATATTTTGCCACAAAAGAAGAATTCAAAAGAAATATTCCGGGCAGAATTATTGGCAGAACAATAGATGCCGATGGTAATCCTGCATACAGAATGGCTCTTCAAACAAGAGAACAGCATATCAAAAGAGAAAGAGCGACTTCCAATATCTGCACATCCCAGGTTTTGTTGGCGGTAATGGCAGGTATGTATGCAGTATATCATGGCCCTGAAGGATTAAAAAATATCGCGAAAGAAATTCATCACAAAACCTCCCGCTTGCGTCACCATTTGCAAGATTTGGGAATAAAAGTGAAAAATAAATATCATTTTGACACATTGTCGCTTGAAATAGACGAAGCTACCAAGATGAAAATAAAATCAGTGGCTGAAAATCAAGGCATGAATTTCAATTATTTTTATCCCGGATATGTCACCATATCATTGGATGAAATTACAACCGATGAAGATGTTGAAAATATTATTCAGGTATTTGCCACTGTTTTTGATACGGTTGGTTTTCCCAAAGTTTCGAACGTCGAAGTTTATATTCCACAGGAATTATACCGACAATCGAAGTATTTAAGGTTGCCGGTATTTGAAAGTTACCATACTGAAACCGAAATGATGAGGTACATCAAACGTTTGGAGAGTAAAGATTTATCTTTGGTTCACAGTATGATTTCATTAGGTTCCTGCACCATGAAATTAAATGCCGCCATTGAACTTATGCCTTTATCATGGCCTGAATTTAATGCCATTCATCCTTTTGCCCCCTCAGATCAAGCCAATGGCTATCGTCAAATTATAGCCGAACTTGAAAAATATCTATGTGAAATCACCGGATTTGATGCAGCTTCGTTGCAGCCCAATTCAGGCGCTCAAGGAGAATATGCCGGATTGAATGTTATCAGGGAATATTTTAAATCAAAAGGCGAAGAACATCGAAATATAGCACTAATTCCCGCTTCTGCTCATGGGACCAATCCTGCCAGTGCCGTTATGGCCGGAATGGAGGTGGTTGTGGTGAAATGTACAGAAAATGGTGATATTGATATTAACGATTTAAAAGCCAAAGCATCTCAATATGCCGACCGTCTGGCCTGCTTGATGGTTACCTATCCCTCCACACATGGTGTGTTTGAAGAAGAGATTCTGGAAATCACTTCTATTATACATCAATACGGAGGTCAAGTATATATGGACGGTGCCAATATGAATGCTCAAGTCGGTTTGACCAATCCGGCCAGGATCGGGGCGGACGTATGTCATTTAAATTTGCACAAGACATTTGCTATTCCCCATGGGGGAGGTGGACCGGGCATGGGACCCATCTGTGTCGCAAAGCATCTTGCTCCCTTTTTGCCCAATCACCCTGTTGTAAAATTGCATAATGAAGCCGGATGTCATGCTATTTCTGCAGCACCTTGGGGAAGTGCATTAATCTTACTTATTTCTTATGCTTATATTCGATTATTAGGACCGGATGGATTGCGACAAGCCACAGAAATAGCCATCTTGAATGCCAACTATCTAAAAGCTGTTTTGCAGAAAGAATTTAAAGTGCTTTACACAAACCGAAATGGCATGGTGGCACACGAAATGATTTTGGATTGCCGTCCTTTTAAGTTATCCGGCGGAGTAGATGTGATAGACATTGCCAAAAGATTGATGGATTATGGTTTTCATGCTCCTACAGTATCGTTTCCGGTTGCCGGCACACTAATGATAGAACCCACAGAAAGCGAAAATAAGCAAGAATTGGATAGATTCTGCAACGCCTTAATCTCTATCAAAAAAGAGATTGAAAAGATTGCCGGAGGCAAAATGGACAAAACCAACAACCCGTTAAAAAATGCACCTCATACTATGCAAATGGTTTGTTCCGATAAATGGGAGTATCCATATAGCCGTCAAGAAGCAGCTTTTCCTGACGAACATTTATATACTTTTAAATTTTGGCCTGCTGTCAGAAGAGTTAATGATGCCTATGGAGACAGAAACCTAGTTTGTACATGTGCACCCATAGAATCATATATGGATACGGTCAATTGATTGCAAATTCGGGGCTTTTTTAAAATTTTAAATTAGTTTTAAATAGTTTAATTGCAATTGCCAACAATACAATTCCGAAAACTTTGCGGAGAATGCTGATTCCTCCCGGGCCCAATATTTTTTCCAATCTTGATGCAGATTTCAACACAATATAAACTAAAATTATATTGACAAAAATGGCTACAATGATGTTTTGTGTTTGATATTCGGCTTTCATAGACAAAAGGGTAGTCAAGGTGCCGGTACCTGCAATCAAAGGAAATGCAATTGGCACGATGGATGCCGTGGACGGCGCCTCTTCTCTGAAAATTCTAACCCCCAAAATCATTTCTAACGCCAAAAAGAATATAATCAATGATCCGGCTAATGCAAATGAGCCTACATCAATGCCAAACAAATTTAAAATCGATTCCCCAAGAAATAAAAAGATAATCATCAAAAATAAACTGGCCAAACTGGCTTTTTCGGATTGAATATGCCCCAATTTGTTTCTTAAATCAATAATAACGGGCAAAGAACCAATTACGTCAATCACAGCAAACAAAACCATGGTAGCTCCGGTAATTTCTTTCAAGTCAAAATACATATTCAAAAATTTTGGCAAAATTGGTTATTAAATACATTCATTCATCTTGCCTTCATAAAATTTAACAATAATATAATCAATCAACACTTTGGATAAGATTTTCCTGATATAATGCATCCCGATTTTGGTAAATATTATTCCATTGATCAATGAATGATACAAGAAAAAAAAATAAAGCAAGAGAAATCGCTTTTTTAATTTTAATTGTTTGAAATTCATATTGTTAATAAATATTTTTTTGAAAATTTAAAATTTGTTTCTTTATTTGCACCCTAAAAATTATTAACCAAAAACTTAAAACAATGGCAGACATCGCATCAAGAGTTAAAGCAATTATCGTTGACAAATTAGGTGTAGACGAAAGTGAAGTTACACCTGAAGCAAGTTTTACCAATGACTTGGGTGCCGATTCATTGGACACCGTCGAATTAATTATGGAATTCGAAAAAGAATTCAACATCGCCATTCCGGACGATCAGGCGGAAAAAATTTCTACCGTAGGAGACGCCATTAAGTACATTGAAGAGCACACAAAGTAAATTTCAGGTATGATAGAAGCCAGAAGAGTCGTTGTGACAGGTATAGGCGCCGTTACGCCATTAGGCAATACTTTGCAAGAATATTGGCAAGGGTTGATCAATGGCGTGAGCGGCGCTGCTTCTATCACGCGTTTTGATGCTTCTAAATTCAAGACTCAGTTTGCTTGTGAGGTTAAAAACTTTGATCCTCTGAAATATATTGACAAGAAAGAAGTCCGGAAGATGGACCTTTTTTCTCAATTTGCCATTGCAGTTGCAGAGCAAGCCCTTCAAGATTCCGGAATATTAAAAACAAATTTTAATCCCACCCGCATTGGTGTTATATGGGGTACCGGAATTGGTGGCCTCAATACGTTTGTTGAAGAAATTGGCAACTTTGCCAGGGGCGACGGAACTCCTAAGTTTAATCCTTTTTTTATTCCTAAAATGATTGTGGATATTGCGCCCGGTCATATTTCAATGCGATATGGGTTCCGTGGTCCGAATTATGCATGCGTATCAGCATGTGCTTCTTCAACACATGCCATTATCGATGCTTTTAATTTGATACGTTACGGCAAATCAGATATTATCGTGGCCGGTGGGTCAGAAGCAGCCATCAATGAGGCTGGTGTGGGGGGGTTCAATGCCATGCATGCATTGTCTACAAGAAACGATTCGCCTGAAACAGCATCCCGACCATTTGATTTAGAACGCGATGGGTTTGTTTTGGGAGAAGGGGCAGCATGCATAATTTTAGAAGAACTAAACCACGCCCTTGCCAGAGGCGCTACGATATATGCCGAATTGGCAGGTGCCGGCATGTCTGCAGACGCTTATCATCTTACCGCACCTCATCCAGATGGAGCAGGGGCCAAAGAGGTGATGAAAAATGCTTTGGAAGACGCAGGCATGACACCTCAAGATATCGATTACATCAATGTACACGGTACTTCTACTCCCTTGGGTGATGTTGCTGAATATAAAGCAATCATGGATGTTTTTGGTGATCATGTTTACAATTTAAATATCAGCTCCACAAAATCCATGACCGGGCATCTTTTGGGTGCGGCCGGCGCTGTAGAAGCAGTCGCTGCTATAATGTCTGTTAAAAATGACATTGTGCCTCCAACCATTAATCATTTTAATGACGATCCTGCATTTGATCCGAAGGTCAACTTCACGTTCAATAAAGCCCAGCAAAGAGTGGTAAATGCTGCCATAAGCAATACTTTTGGATTTGGTGGACACAATGCCTCGGTTATATTCAAAAAATTTGCAGAATAACCATAGTGTTGTGGAAATATTATTCCGGTTTTTCCGGCATTTTCATAAAAAACATCCCAAGTTTGTTTATTTGAAATCTATTTTGGGTTTCGAACCCCGTAATTTTGACTTATATTTGGTGGCATTAACCCATGCATCTTATTTCAGCGATAAACAGGATGCCAATGGGTATAAACATTTAACAAACGAAAGGTTGGAGTTCTTGGGCGATAGTGTATTGGATCTTGTTGTGGGTGAATTTTTGTATCTTAAATATCCCACCGAAGGTGAAGGTTTTTTGACCAAAACCAGATCGAAAATAGTCAATCGAGAATCACTCAATCGCCTTGCTTTGCAGTTAGGGTTAGATAAGTTATTGGAAAGCAAAGGAGAGATAGGTAAAACAGCTTTGGGAAATTCATTAGAAGCATTAATTGGTGCAATTTTTTTGGATCAAGGATGGGAAAATGCAAAAAAATTTGTAATAACAAAATTGCTCAATCAATTGATCGACATCGAGGAACTCGTTTCCCAAGAAACAGATTTTAAATCAATTGCCATTGAAAAGTGCCAAAAAGAAAAGAAGAAAATAAAGTTTGACACCAAACCTGTTCAAAACAACAAAATTGATACTTTTGAAAGCAATTTATTGATTGATGGGAAAAGTGTGAGCAAAGGCACCGGCAAATCTAAAAAAGAAGCAGAACAAGTGGCTGCTAAGGAATGGTTGACTTCAATGAATGAGAAATCAAAAAACTAAAATAAGAAACATTTATTTTGAAATTAAACAATTTTATAATTTGAAAAATCCAGTGCATGAAAAATCAAACTTCTTTCCAGTTTAGTTCGGGTAACTTGATACTTTTTTTTCTAAAATGGAAAAAACCTCTAATCGTTGTTACATTGACTGCTGCTATCGTGTCGGCAATTGTATCATTGTTGATTGAAGAAAAATACAGATCCACGGTAATTGTTTTTCCAACCGGCACAAATTCATTGTCCAAGGCATTATTGGATGAAAATTATGGTTCGAAAGTAGATATTTTGGAATTTGGTGCAGAAGAAAACGCCGAACAATTGTTGCAGATTCTTCATTCGGATGAAATACGTGATAAAATCATTCAAAAATATGATTTGTTGAATCACTATGAAATCGACCCCGATGATAAATATAAAATGACCAAATTGTATAAAAAATTTGATGATTTGGTTTCTTTCAAACGAACAGAATTTATGTCTGTCAGAATTGACGTGTTGGATAAAAGCCCAGATACAGCTGCCATGATTGCCAATGATATCGCTGCCTTATTAGACACAGTGAAGAACCGGATGAGAAAAGATATAGCCAAACAAGCATTGAAAATTGTGGAAGACCGTTATTTTAATCAGTTAAATTTGGTACGTGCGCTAGAAGATACTTTAAGCATGTTACGTAATAAAGGTATACATGATTATGCTGCACAAGTGGAGGTATTGACCGATCAGTTAGGTTCTGCAATTGTTGCAGGTAAAACCGGTGCCGTTAAAGAAATTGAAGCCAAACTTGACACATTGGCCAAGTATGGTAGCAAATATGTGGCTATTGTGGACCGTCTGGAGTATGAGTATAAAGAATTGTCAAAACTTCATCAAAAATACGAAGATGCCAAAATCGATGCCAACAAAGACATTGAGTCGAAATTTGTTGTAAATTATGCGAGACCTTCAGAAAAAAAAGCTTATCCTATCAGATGGTTGATTGTTGTGGTATCAACCATGGCTGCATTCCTATTTACTCTTTTTGTTATTGTTATTTGGGAAAGTATTCAACATGCCAAGAGTAACAAGCAATAATGCTGCTGCACTAAATACGTCAAATCAAAAAAAAATTGCCCTGCAATTTATACTTGCCGGTTTGGCTTATACTATTTTCATTGCAATTGGATTGTATTTCGAACAATTTTGGGTATTGTTGTTGCCTGCTCTATTGGCTGTTTTTTATTGGTATTTTTTTAGGTTAGATACGGTTTTGTACTTTGTAGCATTTGCCACTCCTTTGTCTATTGAAATTTTTGATATTGGCATTGGAGGTCTTGGAATAAGCTTGCCAACCGAACCACTCATAGTCGGTTTAATGTTGTTTTATTTTTTGAAAGCCATGTTGGAGAACAAGTGGGATAAAAATTTTTATTTACATCCACTGAGTATTGCCATAATCCTCCATTTGGTTTGGATATTGTTTACTTCCATAACATCTGAAATGCCATTCGTGTCAATTAAATATTTCATTGCCAGATTATGGTTTGTTTCGGGATTTTATTTCTTGGGGTATTATTTATTTCAGCGTAGAATTAACGCCGAAAGATTTATTTGGTTGTTTCTTATTTCAATGACTATCGTTGCCATTTATTCTATGATACGTCTGCATCATTATTCCTACAATGATAAAGCCGCCCATTGGGTGATGGAGCCATTTTTTAGAGATCACACATCCTATGGAGCAATCCTGGCATTGGTGTTCCCGTTTTTGTTTTACTTTTATACCAAAAAGAATTTTTCTGTTTATACCAAAACTCTTATATTTATATTGATTTTAGTATATCTGGCAGCTATTATTTTATCTTATACCCGTGCGGCATGGCTAAGTTTAGTTGCTGCTTTTGCCGTGTTTCTTATTTATCACTGGAAAATAAAACTTAAAACAATTTTATTTCTAATTGTTTCAATGGCTTTGGCGGGAATGTCTTCATATGACTATATAGTGCAGAAATTGGAAAAAAACAGACAGGATTCATCCAGTGACTTGACAAAACATGTTCAATCCATCACGAATGTTAGTTCGGATGCTTCCAATTTGGAAAGATTAAACAGATGGGCTGCAGCTATAAGGATGTTCAAAGAAAGACCATGGGTAGGGTGGGGGCCCGGCACTTATCAATTTGTTTATGCCCCTTTTCAAATGTCTTATCAAAAAACTATCATAAGCACCAATGCAGGTGATGCCGGTAATGCCCATAGTGAGTATATTGGTCCATTATGTGAACAGGGAATCCCGGGACTATTCTTTTTTTTGTTGATTATATTCTTTACTTATTATTATGCATCTAAGTATTATACAAGATCTCAAGATGCAGATGATAAGCGTTGGGTTTTGACCATAGTTGTTGCTTTAACTACTTATTTTACTCACGGTTTTTTGAACAACTATCTTGATCTCGACAAGGCCTCTGTACCTTTTTGGTCTTTAATTGCTATGTTGGTGGCAACTTTGCAAAGAGCAAACTACAATGCCAATGAGCCCACATAGTTTTTTTAAATTTTTTTGGTTGAAATTTTAGGAAAAAGTAATTTTGCATGCTACTATGCAGAAGTGGTGAAATTGGTAGACACGCACGTTTCAGGGGCGTGTGGCGAAAGCCGTGTGGGTTCGAGTCCCACCTTCTGCACGAATTAACAAAGCAAAACAATTGATTTTTTTCATTTAAGTTGAAAAATGTCTTGTTTTTATTTATCCGTTTCACGATTAAACGTAACTTTGGCAAAGAAAATGTAAGCCATTGAAATTACTTGGAATAGATTACGGATTAAAAAGAATTGGGGTTGCTATCAGCGATGACTTGCAAATGATGGCATTTCCATATTGCACATTGGAAGGGAAAAATGCTGTTGATGAATTGTTGAAAATCATTGCCTCCGAAAAACCTGCCAAAATCATTGTCGGCCTTCCGAAAAATCTTGACAATACATTAAATCCCATTGAGAAAAATATTGGTGAGTTAATACGGCTTATCGGCCAAAAATTCCCCGGTATACCGGTTGAGCGTGTCGATGAACGTTTTACTTCATCTTTGGCATTACAAACAATGATTGCAATGAATACCAAAAAAAGTGACAGACGAAAAAAAGAAAATCTGGATAAAATCAGTGCGGCTATTATCTTGCAATCATATATTGATGCAAACAAAAATTTAAAAAAATGATTTATCCTATTGTAGCATACGGTGATCCTGTATTAAGAAAAAAAGCAAAAGAGATAGATTTATCCTCTGTCAATGTTGAAGAGTTGACAAAGCTAATCGACGATATGTTTGAAACGATGTATAAGGCAAGTGGAGTCGGGCTGGCTGCACCTCAAATAGGAAAAAGCATCAGGTTGTTCATAGTGGATGCTTCTCCGTTTGCAGATGACGACCCTCAGTTACAGAATTTTAAAAAAGTTTTTATCAATCCTGAAATAACCGAAAAATACGGTGGTGAATGGAAGTTTAATGAAGGGTGTTTAAGCATTCCGGGCATACGTGAAGATGTTAACCGCCCAACACATATTAAAATCAGGTATTTTGACGAATCTCTCAATCAAAAAGAAGAGGTGTTTGACGGCCTTGCTTCAAGAATCATACAACACGAATATGACCATATTGAAGGAATCTTATTTATTGATCATTTAAATCCTTTAAGAAAAAAACTATTGCAAAGCAAGTTGAAAAATATTAGCAAGGGAAATGTCAAGGTTGATTATAAAATGAAGTTTCCGGCAGTGAAATAATTTTTTTGATTTAATTTTGCAATAATATAACTTAATGCTATGAAAAAACTGATTTATTTTTTATTGTCCCTGACAGTGTTTGTTTCTTGTAATCTCTCTGAAACAAAGAAAAAATTGGAAGAAGAAGACAAAAAAAAGCGCCTGGCCACTATCGAGCAGCTCAATAAAGAATATAACGAAAGTTTTAAATTGGGTAAACCCGACGAAGGCAAAGCGGCATCACTTCTACGCAATTATCTTGATTATTCCGAAAAATACCCCGAGGATTCATTATCTCCCGATTTTTTGTTTAAAACAGCACAATTGGCAATTTCTCTTAGAAGATTTGACGAAGGTGTTAAATATCTGCAAAAATTTCGTACCCTTTACAAAGATCATCCTTTAGACCCGATGGTACTTTTTACGCTTGGGTTTACTTATGAGAATCATTTGAATGATTTGGGAAAAGCAGAAAAATACTATCAAGAGTTTTTAAACAAATATCCCAATCATGAATTGGCCAATGATGTTGATTTGATGATTCAAAATCTTGGAAAATCTCCTGAAGAGATTATCAACCGGGCCAATCAAAATAACTCCGTTCAATGACTTTCATCAGACATATCTATGTATTGATATTACTCATATTTCATTTTATTTTGGATATTTATTCGGCATCATTGCCTACCCGGAGCGACAGTGTGGATGTTTTGCATACCGATTTATATCTCGATCTCACAGATGATGCCAATCAATGGATTAATGGTGTGGCAACGATTACCGGTGTGTCCAAAATCAATAATCTCCCATTTGTAGATTTCGATTTGTTGAAGTTACAAGTTGATTCTATCAAAGATCAAAACGGTAATGTGTTGAGTTTTTCATACAATGATACTTTGTTACGCGTAATTTTGATTTCTCCGTTGAATATTGGCGACACATTTCAATTAAAAATTTTTTATCAAGGCAAACCTCAAAAAGATCCTTCCGGTTGGGGTGGATTTTACTATCAAAGTGGATATATTTTTAATTTAGGGGTAGGTTTTCAATCATTGCCACATAGTTATGGCCGGGTCTGGCATCCGTGTTTCGACAATTTTGTTGAACGCTCTACATACAGCTTTACGGTGATGACCGATCAAAATATAAAAGCACATTGCAACGGAATTTTGGTCAATGAAACAATTAAAAATGACACAACTATCAGACAATGGGAACTCAATCAATCCATTCCCTCTTATTTGGCTTGTGTTTCAGCAGCCGAATATGCCACAGTTCATCAATCTTTTTCGGGCATCAATGGAAATGTGCCTGTGGAACTAGTTGCCAAGGCGGCAGACACTGTCAAACTGAAAAATTCTTTTGTACATTTAGAAAATGCGTTTGATTGTTTCGAAGAATGGTTTGGACCGCATCAATGGGTCAAAATAGGATACTCACTTGTGCCTTTTTCCTCCGGGGCAATGGAACACGCCACAAATATTGCCTTTCCTTTAGCTGCTGCCAATGGCACCACAACATACGAACAAATCATGGCACATGAGCTGTCTCATCATTGGTGGGGCGATTTAGTTACTTGTCAGCGTGCGGAAGAAATGTGGATCAACGAAGGATGGGCAGAATTTGCCTCTCAATTGTTTTTTGATTGTTATTATGGTCATTCATCATATCTTAATTTGGTTCGCAACAATCATCGTGACGTCATTCATTATGCACATTTAAAGGAAGGTAACTATTGGGCTCTTGATAGTATTCCGCAAGATTATACCTATGGTGATCATGTCTATAATAAAGGGGCATCTGTCATTCATAATCTTAGAACATACCTCGGGGATTCGCTTTTTAAAGTAGCGGTAAAATATGTGATGCAGAACTTCGCTTTTCAGAATATCAATTCCCAACAGTTGCAAAACGCTTTTGAAACTGCAACCGGAAAAAACTTGCAGCATTTTTTCGACGGATGGATTTATCAGGGGGGCTTTCCTGCATTCTCTATCGACAGCTTTGTGGTCAATCCCATGCAGGGCAATTTTCAAACCATTGTGTTTATCAAACAAAAACTTAAAGGGGCAAATGATTATTTTCAAGATGTACCAATTGAAATCAGTTTTTATGATTCATCATGGAACAGGGTTTCTACTACTTTGAGTTTAGGTGGATATCAATCAATTGATACAGTTTTGCTTCCTTTTGAGCCCGTCTTTATTTGTTTAAATGAAAACAATGGGATCAATCAAGCCGTTACCGACGGACAAATGGTTATTAAATCTTCCGGACAACAATGGATTGGTCTTTCCCGTATGAATGTAAATGTAAAAAGTATATCAGATTCCACATTGCTTCGCATTGAACATCATTGGACAGCCCCCGATCCAATAATCAATAACTCTTTAAACCTTAACATTTCTCAATCACGTTATTTTATCGTTGACGGTATCTGGCCTGCGAATTTTTCCGCTTCGGCTTTCTTTTTCTATGATGCACGCAATATATTGTCGGGTGGTAATGGTAATCTTGACAATGATTTGGTATCTGTCACAGAAGACAGTTTGTTGCTTCTTTACAGGCCCGACAGAAAAAGTGATTGGATTATATTTCCATACTACACCAAAGACGTTTTAGGTCTGAACAATAATAAATATGGTAAAATTACCATCGATTCTCTGTTAAAAGGCGAATATACATTGGCAAATGGTGCAATTGCGCTCAGTCATCCCGAATTCAATTCTGTCAAGCAAAATATCAATATTTATCCAAACCCGGCCAATGATGTCATCGATGTCGTTTTCCCCGGCAATAATTTTATCAAAAGCATCAGGATATTTAACATCAACGGGCGCCTTGTGCTCGACAGCAATGTCAATAAACAAATACCAAAATTGTCCTTGAATATACAAGAATTGACTGCCGGAAGTTATTTCGTTGTTATAGAGACGCCCAATGAAATATTACAAGGAAAATTTGTAAAGAAAAAAAACTAAACCGGCCTCCGGTTAATTTTTAATTTTGTCACCATTGCTTTCATCATCATTGATTTCCTCAAAATCAATATATTCTCCGATATTGTCGCTAATGTGTTTGTTTTTGGAATATGTATTTGACCTGTAGTCATCCTGTTGTTTTCGATATTGTTTTTGTTTATTGCGTATCCGGATGGCAAGTATCCATGGCAAAACAAATCTAAACAAAAACCGGAAACCATAATAAATTGCCGCAATAATGAGTAAAGTTCGAAATAATCCGGTTATACTGCTTTCGATCATGATTTAGCGGGATAAGTAAATATTTCTTTCGGAATAAATTTCCCGGAAAAATTTATCTTTTAAATTTTCGATAAAATAAATGGCTTCTCCGGTAGATTTCATCTCGGGCCCCAGTTCTTTATTGACATTCGGAAACTTATCGAAAGAAAAGACAGGAATTTTTATGGCATAACCTTGACGGTGGGGATTGAATGGTATATCTTTCACTTTTAGATGTCCCAACATAACTTTTGTGGCGTAATTAACATATGGTTCCCGGTAAGCTTTGGCAATAAAAGGTACTGTTCTTGATGCTCGTGGATTCGCTTCTATCACATACACCTTGCCTTGATGAATGGCAAATTGCACATTGATGAGCCCTTTGACCTTCAGGGCTTTGGCGATTTTGTGAGTATAATCCTCAATGGTTTCGACAATTAAAGGGCTTAAATCAAAGGGCGGCAAAACGGCATAAGAATCGCCGGAATGTATTCCTGCAGGTTCGATATGTTCCATTACTCCTATCGTGTAGCAATCTTCGCCATCACAAATTGCATCGGCTTCAGCTTCAATGGCTCCGCTCAAAAAGCGATCGAGCAAAATTTTATTGCCGGGCATCAAACGCAAAATCTCCACTACTTGTTTCTCAAGTTCTTCTTCGTTGATGACAATCTTCATACTTTGTCCTCCCAACACATACGAAGGGCGGACAAGCATGGGAAATCCAATTTCCTTTGCTTTTTCAAGAGCTTCTTCAGCTGTTGTTACCGATGTGTATGGTGGATAAGGAATATCCAATGATTTCAAAAGATCCGAGAATCGGCCACGGTCTTCCGCCAGGTCGATAGATTCGTATGATGTACCTACAATCGGAATACCATACCTGTTTAGCTTCTCGGCAAGTTTCAGTGCTGTTTGCCCGCCCAATTGCACGATAACGCCAACAGGTTTTTCATGTTCGATTATATCATACACATGTTCCCAAAAAACCGGTTCGAAATACAACTTGTCAGATACATTGAAATCTGTTGATACAGTTTCAGGATTACAGTTTATCATTATCGTTTCATATCCGCATTCTTTTGCGGCAAGCACTCCATGTACACAAGCGTAATCAAATTCAATGCCCTGGCCAATACGGTTAGGTCCTGATCCTAAAATCACAATTTTTGGCTTTTCACTCACCAACGATTCATTTTCGTCCTCAAATGTCGAATAATAATATGGTGTCTCGGCAGCAAATTCTGCAGCGCAAGTATCCACAAGTTTAAAAACACGGTTTATGCCAAATTCAATTCGTTTTTTTCTGACTTCACTTTCAAGACATCTCAACAAATGTGCAATCTGACGGTCGGCATAACCTTTTTGTTTGGCCTCATACAACAAATCCCTTGGTATTGTGTCCAACGTATATTTTTCAATTTCTCTTTCCAGCAATACCAATTCTTCTATTTGATGCAAAAACCATTTGTCGATTTTAGTTTTTTCGTAAATGGTTTTCATCGAAATGCCCATTTTAAAGGCATCATAGATATGAAATAAGCGGTTCCAGCTCGGATTTTCCAAGCTTTTCAAAATTTGTTCCTGGTCTCGCAGTTCTCGTCCGTCGGCACCCAAGCCATTTCTGTTTATTTCTAACGATTGACACGCTTTTTGCAATGCTTCTTGGAACGAGCGACCGATGGCCATTACCTCACCAACGGATTTCATTTGCAAACCAAGTGTTCGGTCAGCTCCCTCAAATTTGTTAAAGTTCCAACGCGGTATTTTCACAATCACATAATCCTGCACCGGTTCAAAATATGCCGATGTGCTGCCTGTCACCGGATTGGTCAACTCATCCAGATGATATCCGATTGCCAATTTGGCAGCAATTTTGGCAATGGGATAACCGGTGGCTTTTGAAGCCAGAGCCGAACTGCGCGAAACTCTTGGATTTATTTCTATGGCAATAATTTCCTCTTTTTCATCAGGACTTACGGCAAACTGCACATTACATCCACCTGCAAAATTTCCTATCGAACGCATCATTTTGATGGCCATGTCTCGCATTTGTTGGAACGTCTTATCAGAAAGAGTCATGGCCGGAGCTACGGTGATAGAGTCTCCTGTGTGGATGCCCATCGGATCAAAATTCTCAATCGTACAAATTATTGCCACATTGTCATTGCTGTCTCTGAGCAATTCCAACTCAAACTCTTTCCATCCCAACATGGCTTTGTCTATCATCACCTCATGAATAGGTGATGCCTGCAATCCCCTTTGCAGGGCTTTGTCAAAATCTTCTTTTTTAAATACAAACGAAGCGCCCGTGCCGCCTAATGTATAAGATGGCCTTATCACAAGCGGAAAGCCAATTTCCTGTGCAAAAGCTTTACCTTCCAAAAACGAATTCACTATCTTGGATGGGGCATAAGGAACATTTATCGAATCAAGCAATTGGCGGAATCTCTCCCTGTTTTCGGTAATGTCTATGGCCTCTATGTCAACTCCAATCAAGCGCACACCGTAGTTTTCCCATATACCCAATTCATTGCATTGCATGGCCAAATTCAAGGCGGTTTGGCCTCCCATGGTAGGCAAAACAGAATCTATATCCGGATTTTCTTCCAATATTTTCTCTATCGATTCAACGGTCAATGGCAAAAGATAAACCTTGTCGGCAGTCACAGGATCGGTCATGATTGTGGCCGGATTAGAGTTGACCAACGTAACTTTTATGCCTTCTTCTCTCAGAGATCGGGCAGCTTGTGAACCCGAATAATCAAATTCGCAGGCCTGCCCAATGATTATCGGACCGCTGCCAATGATTAAAACATGCTTTATATCAGGATTTTTTGGCATGGATGCTTGTATTTAAATTCCGGCAAAGTTATAGGTGATTTGTCAATTTTTCAAATGATATTAATTTTTTTTATGAAGCATATTCCGACAAAATTTTTATGAATATTCAAACAATTCCGGATATGTATTTACACATTCCGTCAATGAAAAAAATTAATCATTGAACTTTTACCAACTCTGAATAATAAAATAAAACTCAAAACAGATGTTGATTATTCAGACAAAAAGTTCTGACAAATATTCAAAATTATTTTGTTATTTCGGTGGGGCATTTAACGGCCTTCGGCTGCAATTCCTCCCGTCTCAGCCAAGCCAAAGGCGGGCGGGCATGGTCGCGACAACGATCCTCCTGCCGTCGGCTGTTGCGCTCCCTGCCCGCCCGGCTTCGACGGTCCGGGATTTTCGCCTACGGCCTATGCCATTTTCAATCTTCATAAAATATTTTGTCATATTATCTACAATTTATGCCACTCATAAAATTTTTTATTACGGTAAAAAAATAACACTAACTTTGCCCTTATGAAAAAGCAAGTAATACTATTTGGCGCATTGGCCTTGATAATTTTCATGACGGCCTGTGAAAAAGATCTGAAAATCAATGCAGATAAAAAAGAATATACCATCGTATATGGAGCACTCAATGCATCCGATACCGCTCAATATGTGCGTATCGAAAGAGCGTTTTTAGGGGAAAAACCCATAAAAGAAATGGCTCAAAATGCCGATTCTTTGCAATATCCTCCCGGTTCGTTGCAAGTGAAACTATACGAAGGGGATGGATATTCTTTTCCTACTGTGATCAACATGGTTGAAACCAACGAAATACCCAAAGACCCCGGATATTTCACAAACGAAAGAAATACCTTATTTAAAACCACACATCCCATCAATCCTGATAAAATATACAAATTGGAAGTAATCAATAATTTAGACAACCGTCAAGTTTCAGCCACAACTCCCATAGCTCATCCATGTGTGATTGAAAATCCCAGTTCCGTTTCCCGTTTATCATTTGCCAACAATGTCTATGAATATTTAGATTACAATTTTCGATGGACATCCGGCAAAAACGTCAGACGTTATCAAGTATTTCTCGATTTCTATTATCAAGAATTTTACACCAATGGCGATTCTGCCTCCAAAAAAATCAGAATATTCATCGGAGAAGTTAAAACGAATACACTCGATGGCGGACGTCCCATGGAAATGACTTTCAATGGTTTAAACTTTTACAAAAGCGTGGCTGAGGCTTTGGGCGATGATGCCAATGTACTAAGACGCGAGATAGGTAAATTTCACCTTGGCGAAACCGGTCATTGTGATTTGATTATCATAGGTGCGGCAGAAGAATTAAACCTCTACATGGAAGTATATGCTCCTAGCAATACCATAGTAGAAGAAAAACCTGATTATACAAATATAGAAAATGGTCTGGGCATTTTTTCGAGTATCAATACCACCATACGTAAGAACATCCCGCTTAGTCAATATTCCATTAGAGCATTCGAACAAAATGATTTCACCAAATACAGAAAATTTTGCGATCCCGAACCCAATCCTCAAATTACAAGCTGTCAATAATTCTGACATTATTTCTTAAAAATACGACATACATTCATCATTTTATAATAGACAAACTGACAATTTTTCTGAAAAACCGGAAAATTCTTTTACTGGTATCATTATTGCCGACCATTAAACAAATCATTAAAAATTTATCATTATGGGAAAAATCATTGGAATAGATTTAGGTACAACCAACTCTTGCGTTGCTGTGATGGAGGGCAATGAACCGGTTGTTATACCTAATAACGAAGGAAAAAGAACAACCCCTTCGGTTGTGGCATTTTTAGACAATGGTGAGCGAGTAGTTGGCGACCCTGCCAAAAGGCAAGCCATTACAAATGCCAAACGTACGGTATTCTCCATCAAAAGATTTATGGGGCGTTCTTATGATGAAGTTTTAGACGAAATCAAACGTGTGCCTTATGAAGTAGTTAGAGGAGATAACAACACGCCAAGAGTAAAAATAGACGACCGTCTCTATACACCCCAAGAAATTTCTGCCATGATTCTTCAAAAAATGAAGAAAACGGCTGAAGATTATTTGGGACAACCTGTTACAGAAGCTGTCATCACAGTTCCTGCATACTTCAATGACGCACAACGTCAAGCCACTAAAGAAGCCGGTGAAATTGCAGGCCTGAAAGTGATGCGTATTCTCAACGAGCCTACTGCCGCAGCTCTTGCTTACGGTCTGGATAAGAAACACAAAGACCTTAAAGTAGTGGTGTTTGACTGTGGTGGAGGTACTCATGACGTTTCTGTCTTGGAGTTGGGTGATGGAGTTTTCGAGGTGAAGGCCACCGATGGTGACACACATTTAGGTGGTGACGATTTCGACCAAAAAATTATCGATTGGTTGGCAGATGAGTTCCTGGCACAAGAAGGAGTTGATTTAAGAAAAGATCCCATGGCATTGCAGCGTCTTAAAGAAGCTGCCGAAAAAGCCAAAATAGAACTTTCCAGTGTTACTCAAACCGAAATTAATCTGCCTTATATCACGGCCACATCTTCCGGACCGAAACATTTGGTCAAAACATTGACAAGATCAAAATTTGAACAATTGACTGATGATTTGGTGAGGAGAACCATTGAGCCATGTAAAACTGCATTGCAAAAAGCCGGATTGAAACCTTCGGATATTGATGAAGTGATTCTGGTTGGTGGATCAACACGTATTCCGGCTATACAACAAGCAGTGAAAAACTTCTTTGGAAAAGAACCTTCTAAAGGTGTGAACCCTGATGAAGTAGTGGCCATCGGTGCTGCCATTCAAGGTGGTGTGCTTACCGGTGAAGTAAAAGATGTACTCTTGCTGGATGTGATACCTCTCTCTCTTGGAATTGAAACCCTCGGAGGTGTTTTCACCAAATTGATCGAAGCCGGTACAACAATACCGACCAAGAAAACAGAGATATTTTCAACGGCTACCGACAATCAACCATCCGTTGAAATTCACGTTTTGCAAGGAGAGCGCCCAATGGCTAAAGACAACAAAACCATTGGTAGGTTCCATTTGGATGGTATACCACCTGCTCCGCGAGGCGTACCTCAAATAGAAGTGACATTTGACGTAGATGCCAATGGTATTTTGCAAGTATCGGCCAAAGACAAAGCAACCGGAAAACAACAAAGCATACGCATAGAAGCTTCCTCAGGTTTGACAAAAGAAGAAATCGAAAGGATGAAAAAAGAAGCCGAAATGCATGCTGAAGAAGACCGGAAAGCCAAAGAAAAAGCCGATAAGCTTATCATGGCCGACAGCTTGATTTTCCAAACAGAAAAAAACCTTAAAGAATACGGCGACAAAATACCTGCCGACAAGAAAAAAATCATCGAAGATGCCTTGGCCGAATTGAAAACGGCGCATCAAAATCAAGACCTCCCTGCAATTGATGCAGCAAGTGCCAAAATCAATCAGGCATTCCAGGAAGCTGCCCAATATATGTACAACACTGATGCGAGTGCCAACGGAGGTGCATCGGCATCAAACGGAAGTGCAGAGAATACAGCCGGAGGTTCTTCACAAGGCGATGTGCAAGATGTAGATTATGAAGAAGTGAAATAAGCCAATCGGCACATGATAAATAAAAAAGCCGGCGTTTGCCGGCTTTTTTATTTGAAAAAAACAAAAGGTATAATCAGACCTCCAATTTTGGAGGAGGAAATAGATTTTTGAAAATACAATAAGTATTTTTTGGATTAAAATTTTGTAGTTTAAATTATAATTTTAGATTTTTAAAATTTTATTTATTTGAGTATTAGTGTGAATAAAATATGTTCCTTTTGGCAATTGGGATATGTTAACAATGATATTGTTTCCAGATGAATGTTCAATTGTTACAAAGTTAGAAACATCCTGACCTAATAAATTAAAAATTTTAAAATTAATTATTTCTTCGGTCTGACCATGAATGTTTAGAATATTAAAGGTTGGATTAGGATATATTTTTAGAAAATTTTTGTTTTCATAATTTATAGTGACTGCAACAATTTCTGAATATGAAAAGTCCCCATTGAAATCGGTTTGTTTTAAACGATAGTAGGAAGTACCAAAATAAGGAGATTCATCTATTGCTTGATATTGGTTGATTGAATGACTGTTTCCGGCTCCTTTTATTTTTTCTATAAATTCCCAATGATAACCATCTATGCTTTTTTCAATAATAAAATACTCATTATTTATTTCTGATGCAGTAGCCCATTTTAGGAAAACTTTAAAATTATTTACTTCAGCTTCGAAGTTCAATAATGTAATTGGAAGTGGTGTATTATTGCAAGAAATGGTTTGAGTGGGGATTCCGGGACCATAGATTGTAATTTGTACGGTATTACAACCAAGAGATGAAGGTGAGGCTGTATTACAATCCGATTGATTTCTGTATTGATTTGTGGTAGTTACAAGAGTCCCGGAATATGTTTGATTGACCGGCGGTGAGCTAGTGTTAGGAGCCGGAACATTGATAGTATAGTACCCATTGTTTTGTCCATTGTTACAAAATATTTGCGGTTGAATACCTATATTATCGTTGTAACATGTATTATTTCCGTTTATGGTAATTGAGTAATTAAATTGTACATTATAATTGTAACCATATGGACAATTGTTTGTTGACGGTACAATACTTACAGGAGTGATATCTACTTTTACAGTGTAACCACAATTGCTACTTATAAAACAACTACTGGTTTGAGAGTAAGACGTGTTAAAATATAATAAATAAAAAATTAAAACAGCATTTAAAACAATACGTATGGTGAGCATTTCAATTAAATTTTTTTAAAAACTAGATTAATTCAGAACATTACAAAAATAAAAAAATAATTACTTAAGCTTTTTAAATAGGCTGTTTTATGAAAAATTAATATTTTGCAATTAATTTTCTAAAAGAAAAATAAAAAAGACTTCACAATCCAACAAACTTCTATTTTATGTTACATATATGACTTTAAAATTTATTTCTTTAAATATGGAATTTCCATAAATTCGCCAAAAAACTTTTAAAATGAAAGGAATCATTCTTGCCGGAGGCAGCGGCACACGTTTGCATCCTATTACTATGGCTATCAGCAAGCAATTAGTGCCCGTGTATGACAAACCGATGATTTATTATCCCTTGACAACTTTGATGTATGCAGGCATCAGGGATATTTTGATTATAACCACTCCTCATGACAATCCTTTGTTTAAAAAATTATTGGGCGATGGGTCTCATTTAGGATGTCGTTTTACTTATACCATCCAGGAAGTACCCAACGGTTTGGCGCAAGCTTTTGTGTTGGGTGAAGATTTTATAGGTAACGATAATGTTGCATTAATTCTTGGTGATAACATTTTCTATGGTTCGGGTTTTCACGAGAAACTTCAACAAGCGATGACCCCTAAAGGAGGGATTGTGTTTGCATATCATGTGTCAGATCCAAAACGCTATGGTGTGGTGGAATTTGACAAGAATCTGAAAGCTGTTTCCATAGAAGAAAAGCCACAAAATCCCAAATCCTCATACGCTGTTCCCGGTCTCTATTTTTATGACAATAGAGTGGTAGAGATTGCCAAGCAGTTGAAACCCTCTGCAAGGGGAGAATACGAAATTACCGATGTCAATCGCAAATACCTTGAAATGGGGCAATTAGAGGTAATCATTATGGATAGAGGCACCGCCTGGTTAGATACCGGCACTTTTACTTCTTTAATGCAGGCCTCGCAATTTGTACAAGTCATTGAGGAACGGCAGGGCTTAAAAATCGGTTGCCCCGAAGAAGCTGCTTATCGTATGGGTTATATCGACGGACAACAATTGAAAAAAATCGCCGAACCTCTTATGAAAAGCGGTTATGGTGAATATTTACTTCAATTATTGCAATCATGAAAACAATTTTGATAACCGGTGGCGCCGGATTTATTGGAAGTTCTTTGGCAGAGACCTTATTAAAAAAAGAAAAATACCGTCTGGTCATAGCCGATGATTTATCTACGGGCGATATTTCCAAGTTGCCACAAGGATTTTCACATGATGTTTTTGCTTTTTATACATGCGATGTAAATGTGCAAGAGCAATTACAATGGATTTTTAAAAAAGAAAAAATTGACATAATTTTTCATTACGCAGCCATGGTCGGCGTTAAGCGTACTCTTGCCAATCCCCTTGGGGTATTAAGAGATATTGATGGTTTAAAAAACATTTTTGAGATGGCCGTAAAACACAATGTGGAAAAAGTATTTTTTTCTTCATCCTCCGAAGTTTATGGCGAGCCGGTCGAAATACCCCAAAATGAGACCACAACGCCGTTAAATTCCCGATTGCCTTATGCAATAGTGAAAAATGTGGGTGAGGCCTTTTGCCGCTCTTATTTTCAAACATATGGATTAAAATATACAATATTCCGTTTTTTTAATACCTATGGTCCTAAACAAAGCAAAGATTTTGTCGTGTCAAAATTTATCAATGCGGCATTAAAAAATGAACCAATCACCATTTATGGCGACGGAACTCAAACACGTACCTTTTGTTATATCGATGATAATGTAGATGCCTGCATAGAAATTTTTGAAAAGGGCTATTATGAAAACGATGTCGTCAATATAGGAAACGATAAAGAAACCTCTATCCTGGAACTTGCACAAAAAATTGTCATGTTGACCAATAGCAATTCCGAAATACGACATCTACCTCCCTTGCCCGAAGGAGATATGTCCAGAAGAAAACCGGATATTACTAAAATGCGTAAAGTGTTAAATAGACCTTTGATAGACCTGAATGAAGGAATCAAGAGAATTTTGCAGAATCCCAAATACATTTTGTTATGAAATATGGATTGCAAGAATTGTTGGATTTGATCAATAAAACTATCGAAAATTTTGAATGGAAAAAGGAGCCTGGCAAATTGTACGATCCGCTTCGATATACCTTAAGCCAAAAAGGTAAACGAATAAGACCTTTGATGGTGTTAATTGCCTATCAGCTCTATCGTGATGATTGCGAAAGGGTGGTATTGCCGGCATTGGCTGTTGAAATGTTTCATAACTTTACTCTGATCCATGACGACATAATGGACGACGCTCCTTTGAGAAGAAACATGCCTACTGTGATGAAAAAATGGAACATCAATGTGGCGATACTTTCCGGAGATCAGATGCTGCTGGAAGCATACAAACTTTTGCTCAAAGTTGATCACCGTTTATTGCCGGCCGTGTTGGATAAGTTCAATCATATTGCCACACAAGTTTGTGAAGGACAACAATGGGACATGGATTTCGAGGATGAAGAAATGATTCCCGTTTTCAGATATCTTAAAATGATTGAAGCAAAAACTTCGGTTTTATTGGGTTATTCCTTGTGGTTGGGAGCTATGCTGGGTGGTTCGACGGTCAAAGATGCCGACCGTTTGTTTGAATGCGGCAAAAATATGGGAATTGCTTTTCAATTGCAGGACGATTACCTTGATTTGTTTGGAAATAGTGGACAAACAGGAAAAAGGGTAGGAGGTGACCTGTTAGCCGGCAAGAAAACTTATCCGGTGATAAAAGCTTTCGATATTGCCAATCATCAAGATAAACAAATTTTATTGAAATGTCTGCATGACCGCTCGTTGGATGACAATTTCAGAATAAAAACCGTTTTGGATATCATGCATAAATATGATGTGAAATCTTTTGTAGAAGATAAAATTAAAGATTATATGTCTTTGTCGTGGTTGCTTCTCGATAAACTTCCGGTAGACCCTGCTCGTAAAAAAAATATGTTTGAATTGATGGAAATGCTTCAAATCAGAAAAAGTTAACCTTATGGGGTTTTGGAATTTTTTCAAAAACAAAAAAAATAATGTTTTTAAAAATGATTATTCTGTTTTGAAAACAGACATGCATGCACATTTGTTGCCGGGTATAGATGACGGCGCCAAAGATTTGCAACATTCATTGACATTGATTGAATCCCTCCAACAATTAGGGTATTCAAAATTGTTTGCCACTCCTCATGTTATGTCCGGGCAATACAACAATACCCCGGAAATCATTTTCCGTTTGAAAGATAAAGTAAATGAAGCTATATCAAATGCAGGATTGAATATTTTTTTTGATGTCTCTGCCGAATATTATTTCGAAGATAATTTTTTTGAGATCATCAGAAAAAAACAATATATTCCAATAGCCGGCAAATATGTATTGTTTGAACTTCCTTTATCCATTGAGCCGTTGAATTGGAGAGAAGCGGTGTTTCAACTTCAATTGCAGGGGATTATCCCGGTTTTGGCACATCCCGAAAGATACCTTTATTTCTATCATAAAAAGGAAGTTTTTCATGAAATCTATGAAAAAGGCGTAATTTTACAATTAAATATGTTATCGTTGACCGGCTATTACGGCAAACCGGTTAAAAACCTGGCTTTGTATTTATTGAAAAACGGGTTGGTGAAATTGGCCGGTACGGATTTGCATCATGAAAATCATGCAAGATTGTTAAAAGATGCATTGCAGAACAAGAACGTGCAGAATCTGATAAACAGTCAAGGACTGATTAATAGCCAGCTTTGACCAAACATGCAGAAACCATTTGATGAAATACTGAAAACGCCTATTGAGTATCTTAAAGGGGTTGGGCCTGAACGGTCAAAATGGTTGAAAAGCGAAGCAGGAATAGAGTATTTTGAGGACCTGTTGAATTATTTCCCTTTAAGATACGAAGACCGTACCCGTCTGTTAACCATCGACAAAATAACAGAAGACCTTAAATATGTGCAATTTACCGGAAAATTAATTTCGAAGAATACAGTGGGTGATGGTTCGTCTAAACGTCTCGTAGCAGAAATTTCAGATGGCACAGGTACTGTTGAGCTTGTATGGTTTAAGGGCCTGAAATGGATTGACAAAATTCTGACACCGGGAAAATATTATTTGGTTTTTGGACGTCCGAATTTTTTCAAATGGCAAATTTCGATTCCTCATCCTGAAATTGAATTAATTAATTCAGAGAAAGAGGTGATCGATAAAATGGGATTACAACCGGTTTATTCCACCTCCGAAAAACTTATCGCAAAAGGACTCAACTCAAAATCAATAGGGAAACTAACCTTAAATTTGATAGAAAAAGTTTATCATCAAATTTCTGAAAATCTTCCTTCATGGGTTATCCGTCAATATGATCTTATGCCTCGAAATGAGGCCTACAAACAAATTCATCATCCGGAGAATGAAGCTTTGCTTAATCAAGCCAAAAAACGATTGAAATATGAAGAGTTGTTTTTCTTACAACTAATGCTTTTGAAAATCAAACATCAACGCAATTCATTACAAAGAGGATTTGTATTTCATGAAGTAGGAGAATTGTTTAACCGGTTTTATCGGGAAAAACTACCATTTGAACTCACCGGTGCACAAAAAAGAGTAATTAAAGAAATCAGAAAAGACACTTTGTCCGGACTTCAGATGAACCGCCTATTGCAGGGCGATGTGGGCAGTGGAAAAACTGTGGTTGCCTTGATGTCTATGTTGCTGGCCATAGATAATGGTTATCAAGCTGCTCTGATGGCCCCAACAGAAATACTGGCACAACAACACTACAAAACTATCTCTGGTATGCTACAAGGATTACCCGTTAATGTGGGATTATTGACAGGTTCCACAAAACAATCAGAAAGACGACGCTTATTCAGTAGCCTTATAGATGGTTCGTTAAACATTTTAATTGGAACGCATGCATTATTGGAAGAAAAAGTAGAATTTAAAAACTTGGGTTTTGTGGTGATTGACGAGCAACATAAATTTGGAGTAGAACAAAGGTCAAAAATGTTTTCAAAAAATTCCAAACCTCCACATTTACTTGTTATGAGTGCCACACCTATACCCCGTACATTGGCTATGACCATTTATGGCGATATGGATGTGTCTGTGTTGGATGAATTGCCTCCGGGAAGAAAAGAAGTAATTACTGTTCATCGTTACGAAAACAGAAGGGCAAATATTTATGAGTTTATCAGAAGTGAACTTCAAAAAGGCCGGCAGGCATATATTGTTTTTCCTTTGATAGAAGAATCTGAAGCACTTGACTTAAAAAGTTTACAAGAAGGTTATGAACAGCTGGAAAAAATTTTCCCTTTCCCGCTTTATCGCATAGGAATGGTTCATGGTAAAATGGACCCGGTTGAAAAAGAGTATAACATGAAAAAATTTGCATCGGGCGAAATTCAACTATTGGTTTCTACCACAGTGATCGAAGTTGGTGTGGATGTTCCCAATGCTTCGGTGATGGTGATAGAGCATGCCGAAAGGTTTGGCTTATCGCAGTTGCATCAGTTGAGAGGGAGAGTAGGGCGTGGCAATGATCAGGCATATTGTATCCTTGTGACCTCATCGAAGTTAACAGAAGATGCACGTAAAAGAATTCAAGCCATGGTATCGACCAACGACGGGTTTAAAATAGCTGAAATTGACATGGAAATCCGTGGACCGGGAGATATAATGGGCACAAGACAAAGTGGCATGCTGAAATTTAAAATAGCCAATTTATTGACCGACCAATTAATTTTGGAAAAAGCCCGTAAAGATGCTTTACAGCTCATTCAATCTGACCCTCATTTATCCAATCCCGAACATCAATCTACTGCAAATTGGCTAAGTTACATTAAATCGCAACACGAATATCTGAATGTATTATAGTGAATTTTATTTCTTTTCCTGGCTAAGTTTAAAATCAATCAAGTATCGAAGGCAAAGTATCTTCGTAAATTTTTTTCCAATCTGCAATATCTCCCCAGTTTTCATGGTCAATTTCCAACAGATTTTCTTGTGTCTGTCCAATTTGTAAAAATGGAATATTTCTTTGTTTAAAGAAATTTTCGAAAAATTCTCTGTTTTCGGGATTAATGCTGACCACAACGCGTCCCTGACCTTCCCCAAATAAAAATGCATCTTTTCTGATATGTCCGGGGGTGTTTATATTAAATCCGAGATGATTGACAAGACCGGCTTCCAGCAAAGTTATAAATAAACCGCCGTCAGAACAATCGTGTGCACTGACAAGCTTACCTGTCCTGATAAAGTCGTAAAGAGCCGTTTGTAATTGAAATTCTTCTTCGGCATTGAAGTAAGGGGCAGGGGACAATTTTATACGGTGATAGCTGTAAAGATATTCCGAACAATTAATATCATCGGTAATTTTTCCCAGGAGGTATATCAAATTTCCGCTTTCCTGGAAACCAAGAGGAGTGTGATATTTCAGGTCCTCGATCAATCCTATCATTCCTATGGTGGGAGTAGGAAAGACCGGGATTTCTTTATTGCCGCTCACAGTTTGGTTGTAAAAACTAACGTTACCACCGGTGACAGGGGTTTGCAATTTTTCGCAAGCGGCTTTCATTCCTTTAATCGCACCTACAAATTGCCAATATACTTCAGGATTGTAAGGATTGCCAAAGTTTAAACAGTTGGTGATGGCCAATGGTTTTCCTCCACTGCATACAATATTGCGGGCTGCTTCAAAAACGGCTATTTGTGTTCCTATTTCCGGATCGGCATGGATATATCGGGCATTACAGTCAACTTTCATTGCAATGGCCTGATTGGTGTTTAAAATATGATAAACACCGGCGTCAGACGGCTTGTTGGTTGTCATGTTGCCTATTCCTACCATTGTGTCGTATTGACGAATGACCCATTTTTTTGAACAAATATTTGGATGGGATGCCAAAAATTTACCTACCTCCATTAAATTTTCCGGAATGGCTATATTTTTGCTGTCAAAATTTTTGGCTTGACGATAATATTCCGGTTCTCTGTATTCTCGCTCATATTGAGGTGCATCTCCTCCCAAAACCAAATTGCGGGCTTTTACTTCGGCCACCAATTGGTCATGCATATAAAATCTTAAAAATCCGTCATTGGTAACCACGCCAATTTGTTGGCAATGAATCTCCCATTTTTTAAAGATATTTTTGACAATATCTTCTTTACCTTTTTTGACAACCACCAACATTCTTTCTTGTGACTCCGAAAGCAGAATTTCCCAAGGTTGCATTCCTTCTTGACGTGTAGGCACTTTATCCAGCCAGATGATCATTCCGCACCCTGTTTTGGCCGACATTTCAGATGTTGAACAAGTGATGCCGGCTGCCCCCATGTCTTGCATGCCCACGATTGCGTCGGTTTCCGCAAGCTCCATAGTGGCTTCCAACAAAAGTTTTTCTTGAAATGGATCTCCAACTTGAACTGCCGGCAGGTCTTCGTGCGATTCGTCTGTAATATCTTTTGAAGCAAAAGACGCCCCATGAATGCCATCTTTACCGGTAGCCGAACCTACTATAAACACGGGGTTTCCTTCTCCGTATGCCACAGCCTTAATGGTTTTGTCCGGTCTGACCAACCCCACTGACATAGCATTGACCAATGGGTTGGTATTGTAACATTCATCAAAATAAACTTCTCCTGCCAGCACAGGTACACCAAAAGCATTGCCGTAATCGCCAATACCTTTTACCACACCCCGCATCAAATGACGTGTTTTTTCCAGAGATAAATCCCCAAATCTCAATGAGTTTAATTGTGCTACAGGCCTTGCGCCCATGGTGAAGATATCACGGTTTATACCACCCACTCCCGTAGCGGCTCCTTGATATGGTTCGATGGCTGACGGATGATTGTGAGATTCAATTTTGAAAGCACATGCCCAACCATTGCCTAAATCGACCAAACCGGCATTTTCTTCTCCTGCTTTGGCCAAAATGGCAGGTCCTTCTTTAGGAAGTTTTTTAAGCCAAAGTATAGAGTTTTTGTATGAGCAATGTTCACTCCACATGGCTGAAAACATGCATAATTCGTTAAAATTGGGTTTTCTGCCTAACAAGGAAATGATTCTTTCGTATTCTTCTTCTGTCAATCCCAAATTTTTTGCAGTTTCAATATTTGTTTCAGTCAAAGAAGTTTCCATAATTTTGGATTGTTTTAATTTGCGGTAAAATTAAGGGAAAAAAATTGACGTCACCGGATTGACCTCAATTTATTTTGTTTCATTCATGATGCAAGTTTTTTTATATATTTTTTATTTTTTTCTTTTTTCTGCTGTTTTGTATTTTTTACAATCAAGAAATCAATTTATTTCAAAGAATAGCTTGTTTTGGGCAGGGTGGATTTTAAAAGTTTCGGCAGGTATTCTATTGACCTCAATTTATACTTACCATTATAAAAACCTCAACGAAAACGACATTTATAAATACTTTGGCGACGGCGAGAAAATTTATGAAATACTGCACGAAAATCCTTTAGATTACGTGAAAATTTTAATTGGCATCGGCAATGACAATCCGGAGTTTACACAAAAATATTATAATCGCCTTGATTGGTGGGATCGAAAATATTCTTCCGACTTGTTTAATGACAGTCACTTGATCATCCGTTTTAATGCATTTGTCAGAATTTTTTCCATGGGATCTATCTATATACATACTTTGTTTATGAATGTTTTATCATTTCTGGGGCTTTTGTATTTTGTCAAATCTTTGAAATATGTTTTTGCAATTGGCCAATTTTCCGAAATATTGTTATTGTTTTGGCCTTCCAATCTGTTTTGGTCATCCGGTTTGCTCAAAGAAGCGATTGTATGGGCCGGCATCGGGTCAATGATGGCAGGTTATTTTTTATTTAAACAAAACTTCTTGAAAATCATATTTTCCATTTTGGGTTTTTTATTGATTTATTTCAGCAAGTTTTATATTGCTGCTTTTTTTCTCATCATGGTGGCCTTTTTATGGACTACAGTTCAATATTCTGTTAAACATCGTTTGTGGTTGGTGTATTTTGTCATTGCACCTGTATTAATTTATGTTGTTGCAGATACAATGGCTTTTATGCTAGATCTTTCCGGTGTAAAGGATTTTATAATTCGTCAAAGAAATGACTTTGTTACGTTGGCCATACAAACAAAAGCAAAAAGCACGATTGATTATGTTACGTTCAACAGCACGTTAGACCTCTTGGCCTATTTGCCTAAGGCCTTTTATCATTCGCTTTTTTATCCTTTTCCCTTTGATGCACATAATTTGTTTATGTTGTTTTATAGTATGGAAAATATCATGATGCTGGTGTTGATCGTTTCGGCAATTTTCATATTCATTAAATACAAATCAGCGATTGAGCCATTTTTGTCTTTTAAACAAATATCTTTATTTTATTTTTGTTTGGCCTATTCTCTTGGGCTTCTGATAGTGATTGGCCTGACAACCCCGGTAGCTGGAGCCATATTTAGATACAGGAGCGTGATACTGCCATTTTTATTGATACCGGCGGCAGAAATTTTAAATAATTGGTTAGTGTCAAAAAAACATAAAAAGTATTATGAAAAGCTCAAGGAAATGGATTTATAGTTTTGTCTATCTTATGACAGTTTTGATTTTTGGTTGCGACAGAACCGAAAAAGCCGATATAATTTTTCACAATGGAAAAATTTATACGTTGGACAATCAATTTACAATAGCAGAAGCAATGGCAGTAAAAGAAGGGAAAATTATTGCCATTGGTCCCGAAAGAGAAATTCTCAATAAATATACAGCCGATACAATCATTGACTTGAGAAAATTTACGGTTTTTCCTGCCTGGCATGATGCACACGGACATTTGACCGGTATGGCTCTGCAATTATTGCAATGTGATTTAACCGGATGCAGGTCGATAGAGGAGGTAATCGTAAGGTTGAAAGAGTATGACCAGAAAAATCCCGGACAATCCTGGTTGCTTGGCAGAGGATGGGACCAAAACCTATGGCAAGATTCAGAATTCCCTACTGCAGCAAGTTTGGATTCAGTGTTTGACAAAATACCGGTTTTTTTAACCCGCATCGACGGACATGCTGCCTGGGTAAACACAAAAGCCATGCAACTGGCAGGCATCGATAAAAATTCAAAGATTGAAGGAGGGCAAATCCTTTTTGACAAAAACAATAAGCCCACCGGAATATTATTGGATAACGCCATGGAATTGGTAAAAAAGATTATTCCACAACCTGAAGAAAAAACTTTATCCCGGGCATTGACAGCGGCTGCATGGCAGTGTTTAAATCATGGGGTTGCCTATGTGCATGAAGCCGGAGCAACCTTACAAGTTATTCATTTATTGGATTCATTGGTTCAATCCGGAATCATACCTTTGCGTGTATATGCCATGGCTGCGCTCAATCAGGAGAATTTATACCATTTTGTAAAAAATGGAAAGATTGAGAAAAATGGGTTGAAAGTCCGAAGTATGAAAATCTATGCAGATGGTGCTTTAGGTTCGAGAGGGGCGCTATTGAAAAAAGATTATTCTGATTTTCCGGGTCATAGAGGGATTTTGATCATTTCGGCGGATTCGCTATACAGTTTATGCCGTTTGATGGATAGCATAGGTTTTCAAGTGTGCACACACGCCATCGGCGACTCGGCTGTTGGCTTGGTTTTAAATGCATACGGACAAGTGCTTCAAAAAGTGAATGATAAAAGGTGGAGAATAGAACATGCGCAAATCGTAGATACGGCAGATTTAAAATATTTTGAAAAATATTCCGTCATTCCTTCAGTACAACCTACACATTTGATTTCGGATAAAACTTGGGCCGTCAACCGCCTAGGGCATGGCCGTTTGATTTTTGCATATCCTTATCAATCATTGCTGCATACCAACGGAATGTTGCCATTGGGAACTGATTTTCCGGTGGAAGATATAAATCCGTTAAAAACCTATTATGCAGCAGTTTTCCGTAAAAATTATTCCGGCAACGACACCATATTTTTTCAATCTCAACAATTGACAAAAGAACAGGCATTAAGAGGAATGACCATTTGGCCGGCTATTGCGGCCTTTTGGGAAAACGAAACAGGATCGCTCGAAAAGGGAAAAAATGCAGATTTTGTCGTTTATGATATTGACTTCACAGAACTGAAACCTGAAAATTTTTTTTCGACTAAATTAAAATCTTTGTATATTAGCGGAAAAGAAATCCCTTTAAAAAATTGAGATTTATGAATAAAGACCAGGTAAAAAGAATTTTTGATATTATCAGATATCAAGCTAGCGAATATCCCAAAGTCGATTGTTTGACCTCAAAAATAGAGGGTAAGTGGCAAAGTATTTCCACACAAGAATTTATCAAACTTGCCATGCAACTGACTGCGGGGATGTATAATTTGGGTTTGCAAAAAGGAGATAAAATAGCAATGGTTTCTGCCAACCGTCCGGAATGGCATATTGCCGATCTGGCTATTTTGCAGGGAGGAATGATCAATGTGCCGCTTTATCCCACCATCACCGTTGAAGAATATGCATATATTTTAAATCACTCCGAATCCAAACTGATATTTGTTGAAAACGAAGAGTTGTTGCATAAAGTGCTGGAGGCCCAAAAACAGGTTCCGTCTTTAAAACATATTTACACTTTCAATCAAATTGCAGGTCATAAACATTGGAAAGAATTGTTGACAGACGAAATTGATGAAGACAGAATCAAACAGGTTATGGACAGCATTGATGAGCATGATTTAGCCACCATAATTTATACTTCAGGCACAACCGGCAAGCCCAAAGGGGTTATGTTGTCCCATAAAAACATTGTAAGTAACGTTATTGGATGTTGGGATAGATTGCCTGTAGATGCAAATTCAAAAGCATTGAGTTTTTTGCCTCTTTGTCATGTTTATGAACGCACGGTTACATATCTTTACATGTATTCAGGGGTATCTATTTACTATGCGGAATCGATAGATACCATCGGTGAGAATTTAAAAGAGGTCAAACCTCAGGTATTTACGGCAGTTCCAAGATTGCTCGAAAAAGTGTATGATAAGATCGTAGCCAAAGGTCAAGAATTATCCGGAATAAAACGTGCAATGTTTTTTTGGGCTTTAAATTTGGGTTTGCGTTATGAATTGCATGGTGCAAATGGATGGTGGTATGAATTTCAGCTGAAAATTGCCAATAAACTTATATTTAGCAAATGGAGGGAAGCGTTGGGTGGAAATGTAAAAGCCGTTGCTTCGGGAGCTGCAGCTTTGCAACCAAGATTGGCCAGAGTTTTTAATGCTGCGAGAATCCCCGTAATGGAAGGTTATGGGCTAACCGAAACTTCACCTGTTGTATCTGTCAATTGTGAAAAAAATAATGGACTTATGTTTGGCACAGTGGGCAGGCCTTTGTTTAATGTGCAGGTGAAGATAGCCGAAGACGGAGAAATACTAGTTAAAGGTCCAAATGTTATGTTAGGGTATTATAAACAACCCGATTTGACAAAAGATGTTATAGATGCCGATGGTTGGCTGCACACCGGCGATATCGGTGAAATTGTTGGTGATGGTTTTTTGAAAATCACCGACAGGAAAAAAGAAATGTTTAAAACTTCCGGAGGAAAGTATATTGCTCCTCAGGTAATAGAAAATAAATTCAAAGAATCGCCATTTATTGAACAAATTATGGTGATCGGTGAAGGAGAAAAACATCCTGCGGCGTTTATTCAGCCTGCCTGGGACTTTTTAAAAGAATGGTGTAAAAGGAAAGGAATTCCTTTTGAATCAAATCAACAAATCATCCAACATCCCGATGTCATTAAAAGGTTTCAGGAAGAAGTGGATAAGTATAATGAGCATTTTGCTCAATATGAAAAAATTAAAAAATTTGAGCTTGTGCCGGATACCTGGAGTGTTGAGACCGGAGAATTGACTCCAACTATGAAAATGAAACGCCGTGTGATTTTGCAGAAATATTCAAAACTCTACGATAAAATATATCGAACCGAATAAAAACCATCAAGGTAGATTTTCACAGAAGCATTCTTTTACTTTTATATGGCGAAAAAACCAAAAATTAAATTAAAACGTACCATTGGTAGGTTTGAATTGATTGACTTGCCGGATTTGAATTTAAAAGATATCCCTGCCAAAATAGATACCGGAGCATACACTTCTTCCATACATTGCGATAAAATTCAGATTGTCATCAAAGAAGGGAATAAATTTTTAAAAGCACATTTTTATTCTTTAAGTGGAAAAAAAAAGAAAAAACATATTTTGTATTTCCGGGAATTTGAGAAAAAGAGAATCAAAAACTCTTTCGGTAAAAGTGAATGGAGATATGTCGTTAAGAAAAAGGTGAAAATATTCGATGAATTAATTGAAACCGATTTTTCATTGTCCAACAGAACAAACTTAAAATTTCCTGTTCTTTTGGGCCGGAAATTTTTAAAAGGAAAGTTTGTCGTAGATGTTGCAAAATCTAACTTGAATAAAAAAATAAAAAAATTACAGAATATCTAACAATCAATTATATGAAAATCGCTATTTTATCGACAGGGCCCAAACTTTATTCTACCCGACGTTTGGTAGAAGCAGCACAAAAAAAAGGTCATGAAGTGGAAGTAATAAACCATACAAAATGCGACCTTTTTATAGAGAAGAAACAGCCCATGGTAATTTACAAAGGTAAAAAACTCGATTATTTTGACGCAATTATTCCACGGATTGGTGCTTCGGTTACATTCTATGGTTCGGCTGTTGTCAGGCAGTTTGAGATGATGAAAATTTTTACGGCTACCGAATCGCAGGCATTAATCCGGTCGAGGGATAAATTAAGAAGTTTGCAAATATTGTCACGGGCCGGCTTGGGCTTGCCCAAAACGGCATTTACCAATTTTTCCAAAAATCCCGAGGAGTTGATTGATATGGTAGGTGGTGCTCCGGTGATAATTAAATTGTTGGAGGGAACCCAAGGTTTGGGGGTTGTTTTGGCTGAAAACAAAAAAGCAGCGTTGTCGGTCTTAGATGCATTTCACAATTTGAAAGCAAGAGTGATCGTTCAAGAATTTATCAAGGAAGCAGGTGGTGCCGATATCAGAGCATTTGTCGTAAATGGAGAGGTGGTCGGTGCCATGAAAAGGCAGGCTAAAGAAGGAGAGTTTCGGTCAAACTTGCACAGAGGCGGTAATGCAGAACTGATAAAATTAACACGTCAGGAAAAAAGTGCTGCAATTAAAGCAGCTCAAGCACTTGGCTTAAATATAGCAGGGGTGGATATGTTGCGATCCGGAAGAGGTCCGCTCATTATTGAAGTCAATTCATCCCCGGGGCTTGAAGGCATAGAAAGGGCTACAGGTGTGGATATTGCAGGAAAAATTATTGAGTTTGTCGAACAAAGTATTCAAAAACGAGGACGTAGAAAACCCATTCAAAAAGACAAAATAAACGCATAAGTGTATCTTCTTGAAATACTTGTATAATTAAGCAGTTTTTCAGAAATATTATTCGTTAAAATAAATACTTTTGCTGCGTGAAGCAAAAGGAGAGAATTAATACTGCCGGATATCTTTACAGATATTTAAGGCCTCATATTTGGAAATTTATTGCAGGTCTTCTATTTTTGATGCTAACGGGTGCCACCGCTCTAATTTTCCCAAAATTGATGGGAGATTTAATAAATGCGGTTTCAATAAATGCAACACAAATCAACAGAGTGGGCCTAATGTTGATGGTTTTATTTTTATTGCAATCAATTTTTTCTTATTTCAGAGTAGTATTGTTTGTCAATGTTACGGAAAATATGTCTGCCGCAATAAGAAAAGATGTATTTGGTCGGTTGCTGACATTACCGGTGAATTATTTTCAAAACAAGAAAGCAACCGAAATCAATGCAAGATTATCGGCAGACATAACTCAAATTCATGATACGTTTACCACCAATTTAGCAGAATTTCTTCGACAATTTATCATCATCATAGGAGGTTTGATTGCCTTATTTTTGACTTCCGTTAAGCTTTCTTTATTAATGCTGTTGACCATTCCGGTGGTAGCAATACTGGCTGTGGTTTTCGGGCGAAAGATTAGACATTTGTCGCGAACTACTCAAGATGAATTGGCAAAAACGAATACATTTTCGGGAGAGGTCATCAATGCATTACCGATTGTCAAGTCATTTACCAACGAGCTGTTCGAACAACTAAAATATGCCGCATTGGCTGAGAATGTCAAAAAAATGGCTATTAAAACAGGCATTGCACGTGGAGCATTTTTTTCTTTTATCATTTTTTGTTTGTTTGGTTCCATTGTATTATTGGTCTGGTATGCCATGCACATGCAGTTGAATGGAGAAATGACACAGGGTGATGTCATTAAGTTTATTTTATATACAATGTTTGTAGGAGCATCGATAGGTGGCATTTCTGAACAATATACGCAAATACAAAAAGCATTAGGTGCTGTACAAAGAATATTCGAAATTTTACAAGAAAAACCTGAAGAGCGTTTGGCACTTGATAGTGCTCCCATACCATTAAAAGGTGCAATTGAATTCAAAGACGTTAGTTTTTATTATCCTTCACGTCCGGGTGTTTGGGTTTTGAATGAAGTTACTTTTGACGTAAAGCCCGGACAAATGCTGGCATTGGTTGGCAGCAGCGGTTCCGGAAAATCTACTATAGCACAATTGATTCTTCAATTCTTCTCGCCGATAAAAGGCAATATTTTATATGATAAAATTTCTTATGATCAGTTAACCTTAAAAGATATAAGGCATAATATAGCATATGTGCCGCAGGAAGTTTTTTTGTTTAGCGGAACCATAAAAGACAATATTCAATATGGAAATCCCCGGGCTGGTTTTGAAGAAATTGTCAGCGCCGCAAAGATGGCAAATGCACATGATTTTATTATGGAATTGCCTGAAAAATATGATACACAAGTAGGCGAAAGAGGAGTGCAGCTGTCAGGGGGGCAAAGACAACGTCTGGCAATTGCCAGGGCTCTGCTAAAAAACCCTTCCATTTTGCTGTTGGATGAAGCAACAAGCGCTTTAGATTCTGAGTCGGAAAAGCTGGTTCAGGAAGCTCTTGAACGCCTGATGAAAGGACGGACATCGATAGTCATTGCTCATCGCTTATCTACAATTAAGAATGCAGATAAAATAATTGTTCTGGATAAAGGAAAGGTGGTAGAATCCGGCACACATGACCGGCTGATTCAAAAACAGGGAGTTTACTACAAACTCTATATGTTGCAAGAGTTGTCCTACAATTGATTTCGTAACATTTTTTAAGAAAATACGTAATAAACAAAAAATATTCTGTATGAAAAAGAAATTATCGATTTTTTGTAGTATATTCCTTTGTCTCTTTTTCAGTAACTTGAATGCCCAAAGTGGTACAGATTTTTGGTTTGCTCCTCCGGATGTGACAGATTTGCATAATCCCCCCGGTGGAGAACCTATTTATTTATTAATTTCTTCATTTAACCAACCGGCCACCGTCACAATATCGCAACCGGCAAATCCGGGATTTACGCCTATCACAGTTAATTTGGCTGCAAATTCATCGACAAGAATCAATTTGACGCCTTTTAAAAGCCAATTGGAAACCCGTCCTACCAATACAGTATTGAATACAGGATTGCGTATTCAGTCAACGGCAAAAATTCAATGCTATTATGAAGTAAGCAACACCAACAATACGGATATTTTTGCTTTGAAAGGTCCGAATGGTCTTGGTAAAGAGTTTTACATTCCTTTACACAAACATGCCCCTTTTTATAATCACACATTTTCATCACCCCATTTGGCTATTGCATCATTTGATATTGTTGCTACGCAAAACAACACACAAGTGACTATCTATTCCCCCGTACCGGTGGATGGCTATCCGGCTTTACAACAATTTACCATCACATTAAATGCAGGACAGACATATTCTTGTGGTTGGACCGGAGCCAACTATACTCAACCTTCGACACATCCCGGCGGTGCTGTTGTTATATCTGACAAACCTATTGCCATCACCATAAAAGATGACTCCAATCATAATCCTTCCGGAGGGTGTTATGATCTAATGGGAGACCAAATTGTGCCGGTAGATATTTTAGGTACCGAATATATCGCTGTCAAAGGCCAGTTGAACAACAATGGAGATGAAAGTGTCATCATTACAGCCGTTCAAAATAATACTAAAGTATATATTGATGGAAATCCTGTGCCTGTGGCAACGTTGTTTGCAGGAGAAGTATACCGCTATGATATGGATTATCTGTCCGGTGGGCCCAATAATAGTGTCTATATTCAAACATCCAAACCCGTTTATTGTATGCATGTTACCGGATTTGGCTGTGAAATGGGCGAAGCCATTCTTCCCCCACTAAATTGTGCCGGATCTTCTCAGGTAAGTTTTGTCAGGTCAACTTCTGAAGCTTTTTATTTGACTATCTTGGTTAGATCTTCTGCTGTGAATAATTTCTCAATCATTGGACCGGGTACTGCCACGATCAATCCTGCATCTTTTCAAAATGTGCCGGGAACCGGAGGTTTGTGGAAAGCAGCTAAAATTCAATACAATACAACTGAAATTCCGGTAGATTCTACATTTTTGGTGACCAATTCTGCAGATGTTTTTGCTCTGGGCATCATCAATGGAGGGGCTACTACCGGATGCCGATATGGATATTTCTCTGAATTTGCTGCGAAAAATGTCGTCGATGCAGGAAATGACCAATTTGTGTGTGCAAATTCTGTAGTTACACTAAACGGAAGTGTACAAGGTGGTGATACATCTGGAATTTGGACAACCAATGGGTCGGGATATTTTACTCCTTCAAACACCTCGTTAAATGCCACATATGTGCCTTCGGCCGCTGATACCACCAATGGCAGTATTTATATCTGGCTCACTTCCACCGGTAATTGTACACCTGTGAAAGATTCTATCAAAATTACCTTTACACCTGCACCATATGTTGAGGCCGGAAGCAATATTTTGTCTTGCGGCACGGATACAGTTCAGTTAAATGGCATAGTGGGCGGCCCTACATTGACAGGTATTTGGACTACTGCCGGAACAGGCAGTTTTATTCCTAATGCTGCAGCTTTGAATGCTAAATATGTCCCATCAATCCAGGATGTTTCCAATGGCCAGGTTTGGTTATACTTGACATCAACCGGAAATGGTAATTGCAATCCGGCAAAGGACAGTGTTTTGATACAGTTTACACAACCTGCGGTTGTCAATGCTCCATCTGATACGACCATATGTGCCACATACAATTCTATAGCAATAATCGGTACTGTGTCCGGAGGTACGAATACCGGTATTTGGTCTAGTTCCGGAAGCGGATTTTTCTCTCCTTCACCTACATCGTTGAATGCCACCTACTACTTCAGTTCGGGCGACACAGCCAATGGCAGTGTATGGTTATACCTGACTTCGACCAACAACGGACCATGTCCGGCCAAGAAAGATTCTATGTTAATTACATTTATGCCTAAACCTGTGGTTGAAGCTGGGCCGGATATGACTGTTTGTGCCAACAATGCCCAGGTGAACTTATCCGGCAGTATATACAATTCTACTTCAGCTGTTTGGTCCACATCGGGTAGCGGTACATTTTCGCCCAACAATCAAACCTTGAATGCTACATATATTCCCAGCAATCAGGATAAATCAAATGGACAAGTATGGCTCTATTTGACGACAACCACACCGGTGCAGTGTCTGCCTGTTAAGGACAGCGTGAAAATTACTATCACTCCGGCTCCGCAAGTCAATGCCGGACCGGATCAATTTGTGTGTGTCACCAACCTCAATGTTCAATTAAATGGATCGGTCACCGGCGGAAGCTTCGGCGGTGTGTGGACAACCTTAGGCACCGGTACATTCTCTCCATCCAATACTTCTTTGAATGCTACATATTCTGCAAGTAGCCAGGATTCTGCAAATGGATCGGTTACACTTATTTTAACTTCCACCAACAATGGAAACTGTTTGCCGGTATCTGATACGATGAAAATATTTATTTTGCCTGCCGGTACGGCCAATGCCGGGCCGGATTTGACCGTTTGTGCCAATTCGGTAGCTCAACTAAACGGTCAAGTGGGAGGTGCGGCTACTACCGGTTATTGGACTTCTCAAGGAAGTGGTGGTTTTACCCCGAGTGCCAATGCCTTGAACGCAACCTACGTGCCAAGCCCGGCCGATACGGCAAATGGTTTTGTTGTGTTGATCTTGCATGCCAATAGCTGTAATCAAGCGAAAGACACTCTGGTTTTAACCATCACCGATGCACCTGTGGCCAACGCAGGTCCGGATGATGATGTATGTGCCAATAACCCGTCAATTAACCTAAGTGGCTCGGTATTTATTGCTACGGGTGGTGTATGGAGTGGGGGTACAGGTACTTACAATCCGTCCAACACTCAGTTAAATACTACATACATGCCATCGGCACAGGAAGTTGCCCAAGGATATGTTCAGTTGATACTGACTACCACCGGAAATGGTAATTGCAATCCATCCTACGATACTGTTGTTTATACCATAACACCCGCTCCGCAAGTTAATGCCGGTCCGAATCAATATGTTTGTAAAGCAGCGGGGCAAACTCAGCTGAATGGTGTTGTTAGTGGAGGTACGAATACCGGCGTATGGTCAACAACAGGTACAGGCACTTTTTCTCCAAATCCGAATATTCTGAATAGTTTCTATGTATTTAGTCCATCAGACACTGCCCAGGGATTTGTTTATCTTATACTTACCTCTACCAACAACGGAAAATGTGCTGCAGTGTCAGACACTCTATTATTGACATTTGGTAATTCAAGCTTTGTAGATGCAGGCCCTGATTTATATGTATGTGAAAATAATTTGCAGGCATCACTGACTGGATTTGTTTCAGGGGGAAGTAGCACCGGGCAATGGTCGACAATGGGAGATGGTCAGTTTAATCCAAGTAATCAAAATTTAAATACAGTATACATCCTTGGCACAAATGATAGTATAAACGGACAAGTTACGATTTATCTTACTTCCACCAACAACGATCCCGGTTGTTTGCCCGGAATGGATTCGTTGATTGTTTTTGTTCAAAAGCAACATATTGCCAATGCAGGCAATGATATCACTGCATGTCCTTCTACTAAGCCAATCGGTTTAATTGGTCAAGTGCAAAACTCAACCGGTGGTATATGGTCTACAAGTGGCACCGGATTTTTTGTGCCAAACGACTCATCGTTAATTACTTCTTATGTGCCATCAGCTCAGGATTCGACGTTAGGACAGTTTTATATTGTCTTAACTACAAAATACAATGGAGCTTGCCCATCGGTTAGCGATACGATTTGGGTGAATATGGTCAACATGTTGAATGCTGACTTTGCATACTCGAATGCTTGTGTTGACCAAAATGTTAATTTTATTGATTCATCTTCAATTCCTACCGGAAATATCAATAGTTGGTACTGGACATTTGGCGATGGTTATTATGGATTTTTACAAAATGAAATGCATGTTTACACACAAACCGGAACATATAATGTTACATTAGTCGTTAAATCTGACAACGGATGTATTGACACGGTGATAAAAACCGTAAATATCTATCCTTCCCCGTCAGCGGGATTTACAGTTAATGGTAATGTTTTTGCAGGCATGCCCATATCTTTTACCAATACTTCTACAGGACAAACATACAACTGGTGGAATTTTGGCGATGGTACCGGAACTTCCTCTGTGACAAATCCTGTGTATACATATGACTCAGCCGGTAATTATATTGTATCGTTGACGGTAACTAATAATTTTGGATGTTCCGATTCCATCTCCCAACAACTTGTTGTGAACCCGATTGAAACCAAGGTGTATCCGCCGGTATTGCCAAATACATTTACTCCAAACGGAGATGGCAATAATGATATACTCTTTGTCAGAGGTGGTCCTTTTAAGACATTGACATTTATTGTTTATGATGAGTGGGGTAATCAAATTTTTATCTCCAATGATGAATCCATAGGATGGGATGGAACATACAATGGTAAAGAAGTGCCTGTAGGGGTGTATGTATACACCGTAAATGCCGAAACTATGGATGGGAAAATATACAATTATACTGCTGAAGTGAAATTAGTGCGTTAATTTTTAAAAAATTATTTTATGAAAAAGATACTTTTTATCATTTTCACGGTGACCGGTATAAATTTTGGGATTCGTGCCCAGGATTTTCATTTTACACAATGGGACCGGCTAAAATTATATTACTCACCGGCCGAAACAGGCAATGATGAATATAAATATTCCGCCCAAATGATGATGAGGTCACAATGGCGTTATTTTTTAAGCAGGCCATTTGCCACTTATTTTGTTTCTTATGATATGCCATTGAAAGAACGTTGGGGGGTGGGTGGCTATTTAGCCAAAAATGAAGCAGCTTGGGGCTACAACGACTATCGTGTGGTTGCATCAGGTTCGTATTTAATCACCAATCCCGGTCAAAAAAAACATTTATTGAAAACAGGATTACAAGCAGGTTTTATCCATAAAAACTTAAGTTCTTTGTCAACCTTTGACAAGCAATATCAAGATGGTGGATTCAACAGCGAACTTCCAAGTGGTGAAAATATCGGCTCATTAACCCGTTGGATGCCTGAGTTTAATTGGGGTATTTATTATGCATTTTTATCTGAGGATAATAAATGGAATCCATCCGTAAGTTTTGCAGTGAATCATATCACGGCACCCAACGAAGCCATGATAGGATCCCCGTCTAATTTGCCGAGAAGATTCACTACAACTATATCCATTCCCTATGTGATAGACGAAAGAAATACGGTACAAGCCGGTGTATTGGGCATGTGGCAAGGAAAACATCAAGAAATCATGCCCGGAATAATGTATCAATATAAATTAAATGACCCTGAAATAAAACTTACGGGCAATGCCATGTACCGTATAAACGATAGTTTCATCGCAGGGGTTGGTTTGATATATAAAGAATTTATTTACATGTTTACTTATGATGTGAATGTTTCACCGTTAAAATCTTATAGCCGTAACCGTGGTGCTTTGGAATTTTCTATTACTTTCAAAAGAAAAAAATAGCGTTTTTGTTTATTTCAGTTTTTATCAAGATTGAAGATTTTAGAAAAATTCGGAATTTTGCATACATGGACAATCCTATAGACAAAGATAAAATTACTGAAACACCCGGGTTGTTACCCTATGCTCATCATATTGGCAGTGGGTTGATTCGTCCTGAAGATATTGGAAAAGTCAAGGGACGAGCCATGCAGGCCATGGTGGATCAAACCAACAGACAACTGCAACAGATCTACGAACAAATGCAATTACTGGCGAGTCAAGCCAATGATCTGAAAAAGCGATTTGAGATCTCAAAAGATATTTATCAGGCACGGATGAATTTTGAACCAATTATTGGGCATACTTATTATTTATATACCAACGGAGAAGATCAAAAAGTTCTTTCAATGATTGCTCCTGATGAGTGGGGAAAAAAAATGCCTTATAAAGAATTTATTGCTAAAGTAAAATTGTTGTCGGATCATACATGGGAAGTTTTAAAATAAGCCGGAGCATCATTCTTTTATTAGTTGGTTTCTTTCATTTGTGCTTGCATTCAAAATAAACCTGCCAGGCAGATAATTTCGGGAGAGGCCCAAGGCACCACTTTCACAATAGTATATTTGGGTGAACCCATGCCACATCTGACCGGAAAAATAGATTCATTGTTTGAAGCAGTCGATAAATCTTTATCTACCTACCGTAGAAATTCAAAAATTTCTGCGTTTAATCAATCTGATGCAGGAATCCTTGCAGATACCTTATTATTGGAAATGTTTAAATTATCAATGCTTGTAAATAAATATACCAATGGATATTTTGATCCAACCATTGGGAAAATAGTGAAATTTTGGGGTTTTCATCCTGATTCGCTTTCTGCCGTTTATACTTTTGACAGCATCATTGACTGTAGAGGAATCAACCGAATAAAAATTAAATCAGATTCGCTGATCAAATCTTTTCCTTGTTTAGAACTTGATTTTAATGCAATTGCTCAAGGTTATACAGTGGATTTAATTTCTTCTTTTTTGGAACAACAAGGCGTACAAAATTTTATTGTTGAATTGGGAGGCGAAGTAAAGGCAAAAGGGATGAAGGATGATGAAAATTTTTGGACGGTAGGTATTGAAAAACCTGAAAATACCGACAAAAGAGAATTGATGTATGTCATTTCTTTGGAAAACAAATCTTTGGCCACTTCGGGCAATTATAGAAAGTATAAATGGAAAGATGGTCGGAAGCTTGGGCATACTATTGATCCTTTTACCGGTCAACCAAAACTCGACAGTTTATTGAGTGTCAGTGTGATTGCCCAAAGTTGTGCAGTGGCAGATGGAGTAGCAACAGCATGCATGGCCATGGGGTTAGACAAAGCATATCAATGGGCGTCACGTCAGGATTCTTTAGGTTTCATTTTTATTTATTCCGATTCTAATAATCGTAACCAAACAAAAGTTTTAGGCAATTTAAATCTTGTTAAGGTTGAATAATTTTGAATTGTTGAGTCAATCAGATTTTTGAAAGATAAATTAAAACGAATTTAATGAGAATTTCTGTAAGCATTTTTGGTTTCCCGTCCGGCTTTTACCACACCTTTGAATTTCAACATATAATGTCCTAAATTGGTTTGAAGATCAATGGTTCGTTCTTGATAACCAAGTTTATGCTTGGTATCAAAAATTACGACAACCGTGTCTGTATTTCCCGGAGCAACCGGATGTTTTGGATATTGCACCTTTGTACAAGGACATTCTACCCGGTAATTTTGGAATATGACAGGAATATTACCGTTATTTTTGAATGGAAATTTCATCAAAACTTCTTGTCCTTCGTCAACGCGTCCAAATTTATATGTGTTTTTTTCAAAAGTAAGGTTTGATTGAAGTGTCAAAATAAAAAGGCCCGCCCCGTAAAGTAGGACAGGCCTTGTATCTGGTTTTAATTTCAGCATGGTATTAGTTTTCTATTGGAGCTCCCTGAGGAGTTGGTTTTTCAGGTGTAGTGGCAGGAGCAACCACATTTCCTTTAATTCGAAGTATTTTGGTAGGTTCACTTGCGTTGGAATAAACAGTTACAGTTTTATTGATAGGTCCTAATCGCTTAGTGTCATAACTTACTTTAATGATTCCTGTTTCACCGGGTTTAATTGGTTCGGTAGGCCAACTTGGCACAGTGCAACCACAGGAACCTCTGGCACTTGAGATGATTAAAGGAGATTTTCCGGTGTTTTTAAATTTAAATTCACGTGTACCGTCAGCACCTTGCTCGATTGTGCCATAATCAATCACTTCTGTTTCAAATGTAATTACAGGAGCATTTGGATCAACCGGATTGGCATTGCCTGTGTTTTCTTGTGCATTTAAACTCAACCATCCGATACTGATCATTAACAATAAAGCTTTTACTTTTTTCATAGGCATTAAATTTTTATTTTCAAAGTTAAACATATTTATTTTTTGATTTTTATTTTAACAAAAGTTTAACAGCAAAGTACATGAAAAAAACGTGCCAAGTTTATGCAAATTAAAAACTAAATTGAAAATTTTTCAAAATTTTACATTATCTTTTTGCTTAAGATGAATTTGACTTACTTTTGCCATAAAAATTAAACAAAGATGGAAATACCAAAGCAGTATAATCCAAAGGGAGTTGAAGATAAATGGTATCAAGAGTGGATGGAAAATGATTTGTTTGCTTCGCGCCCGGATGAAAGGCAACCATATACGATTGTTATGCCACCGCCGAATGTTACAGGGGTTTTACATATGGGGCATATGCTCAACAATACGATTCAAGATATTTTGATACGTCGTGCAAGAATGATAGGGAAAAATGCCTGTTGGGTGCCCGGTACTGACCATGCTTCCATTGCCACTGAAGCTAAAGTGGTGGCTATGTTGAAACAAAAAGGAATCAAAAAAAGCGATTTGACACGCGAAGAATTCCTGAAATATGCATGGGAGTGGAAAGAAAAGCATGGGGGAATTATTTTGGAACAATTAAAAAAGTTAGGGGCGTCTTGTGATTGGCATCGTACAAAATTTACCATGGATCCTGATTTAAGCGAAGCTGTAATCGATTGTTTTATAGATTTGTATAACCGTGGTTATATTTATCGTGGCAAAAGGATGATTCATTGGGATTGTGAGGCCAAAACGGCATTAAGCGATGAAGAGGTTATCTATAAAGAACATCATGGGTGGCTATATTATGTGAAATATTTGTCAGTGGACAATCCCGGCCAATGGTTGACAGTGGCTACAACGCGTCCTGAAACAATACTTGCCGATGTGGCTGTGTGCGTTAATCCAAAAGATGAAAGATACCGGGATTGGATTGGTAGAAAAGTGCTTGTGCCTCTGGTCAATCGTGAGGTGCCTGTGATTGCCGACTCTTATGTCGATATGGAATTTGGAACAGGATGTTTGAAAATCACACCTGCGCACGATCCCAATGATTATGAAATTGGACAAAAATACAATCTGCCGATTATAGATATTTTAACCGACGACGGAAAATTAAATGAGAATGCCGGTTGGTTTGTGGGAGAAGACCGTTTTGCTGCCAGAAAATTGATGGTTGATAAGCTTCGGGAGTTAGGTTTGATTGAAAAAGAGGAAGAGATTAACAACACAGTAGGATACTCCGAGAGAACAAATGTTGTTGTGGAACCAAGGCTATCATTGCAGTGGTTTGTCGACATGAAAAAATTTATGAAGGATTATCCTCAAGTGTTGACGGCGGTATTAAATGATGAAATTGCTTTTCATCCTCCAAAATTTAAAAATCTATACAGGCATTGGATAGAAAACATAAAAGATTGGTGCATCTCAAGACAACTTTGGTGGGGACATAGAATTCCGGCGTGGTATTGCGATAACCGTGGATGTGAAGAAGTGGTAATGATTTCCAAAACAAAACCTCAAGCTTGTGATAAATGCGGCCAAAGAGACACATTATATCAAGACGAAGATGTGCTTGACACCTGGTTTTCATCATGGCTTTGGCCTATTTCCGTTTTTGATGGTTTTAAAGATCCCGGAAATCCTGATATTTCCTATTATTATCCAACCGACGATTTGGTCACGGCCCCTGAGATTATGTTTTTCTGGGTCGCCAGAATGATTATGGCCGGATATGCATTCAGAGGTGAAAAACCTTTTAAAAATGTTTATTATACAGGTATAGTGCGGGATAAATTAGGACGAAAAATGTCAAAGTCGCTGGGCAATTCTCCCGATCCGATATTGTTGATGGATCAATACTCGGCAGACGGAGTTAGAGTCGGTATGTTGTTTAGTTCTCCTGCCGGGAATGACCTTTTGTTTGACGAATCATTGTGTGAACAAGGGAGAAATTATGCCAATAAGATATGGAATGCTTTTCGATTGATCAATTCATGGCAATATGATGATTCAATGGTTACACCGGAAGTCAACAAACTTTCGGTGTTATGGTTTGAAAATTTTTTGAATCAAAAAATCAATGAGTTAGAAGACCATTTTCAAAAGTTCCGTATATCCGATGCTCTCATCACTCTTTATAAGCTCACATGGGACGATTTCTGTTCCTGGTATCTCGAGCTGATCAAGCCAAAAGAAAAGATTGATAAATTGACATACGATAAGACATTGGAATTTTTTTCCATCTTGTTGAAGTTAAATCATCCTTTCATGCCTTTTATTACTGAAGAAATATGGCATTATTTGCCGGATAGGGAGAGTACCTATATTATGACTGCCAAATGGCCTAAGGCTGCAAAGGTTAATCAGGATATTATTGAATATTTTGAGAATATTAGAAAAATCATCATAGGTGTTCGCCAGGTAAGGTCTCAATACAATATCGCCTTGAAAGAAACTCTTGAGTTGATTCCCAAAAACAAGCAATTGCCCTATTTTCAATGGCTTCATCTGGTTGAAAAGCTGGCCAATGTTGAAGTGAAACCTGATAGAGATGTGAAAAGATTTGCTACCATTCTTGCCGGCAATGATTCGTTCATGGTGTCGATTGAAAATTTTATCAATGAAGATGCGGAGAAAGAAAAAATTCTTAAAGAAATAAATTATTGGCAAGGATTTTTGACTTCTGTTGAGAAAAAATTGTCCAATCAAAAATTTGTGCAAAATGCACCGGTTGAAATAGTTGAAAAAGAAAAAAAGAAAAAACAAGATGCAGAAGCAAAGTTGCAGCAATTGCACGATGCGTTGGAAAAATTAAAAAATTAAATTTGTTTTGAAGAAAAAAAAGAAATTGCATAAAAAGCTATCTGCAAGGTCCAAAAAACGTGGAAGTTCTCCTCAAACCATTGTTTATACCGGAGAATTTCTCCAAAACACGGAGATATTATGGTATGAATATGACGGACAAAAAGTAAAAAAACACTCCGTCAGATCGTTAGAACAAATACCTGATGTCAGCCGGTCAAATCACTTTGTATGGGTTAATGGACTTTCACAAGTAGAAGAAATTTTAAAAATTATTCAAAAATTTTTCCACGACAAAAATTGGTTGGAAGATGTCTTTTCCGTGAATCAACGCCCTAAATTTGTATCACAACATGAAAGTGCAATTTTTGCCATTTTCTATCAAGCGGTCAATACAGAAGGTATGGATGTCTATTTTCAAAATGCATTGTATTTGAAAAATAATATGGTTTTCTTATTCTCTGAATACAAACCTGAATTTATCTCTTTGCTTGAGCAATCTATAAACAATCAAAAATCCAGAATAAGACAGAAAAGCTCGGAATATTTATTTTACAGAATTTTAGATTTTACGGTGGACGAATATCTGATTAAAGCAGAAAATCTTGAAAACGAGTTGTTGCAATTGGAAAGCGAATTGTATGACAATGTAGGGGATGACATAGATCAAAATCTGATTAAAATTCGCAGAGAATTTTTGAATTTTAAAAAATATGTTTCACCATTTGCCGAAAATTATCTTTTTGCCATTAAAGAACGAAATCCACTCTATAAAATAGAAGATCTCAAACCATTCTGGGAAGATTTATATGACCATATCAATCAATTGCAATCAATCATCAATCACTTAAATGATTATTCCTACAATCTTATACAGGCAACATACACGTTATTGAGCCACAACATGAACAATGTGATGAAAATGCTTACCATAATCACTACGATATTTATGCCTTTGACTTTTATAGTAGGAATTTACGGAATGAATTTTCAATACATGCCCGAATTGAGTTTGCCCTGGGCATATCCTGCCGTTTTAATTCTTATGTTTTTGATTGCAATAGGTTTATTGATTTATTTTAAAAGCAAAAGATGGTTTTGAATGAATTAACTGATAAATTATTTTATTAAATTTCTTTGTTATTTTGAATTTTGATGAGAGTACATTGTTTAAATAGAATTCAAAATAATGATACGGCGATTCTTAATATTCGAAGGGCTTTGTAGGTTATTCTTTGTATGCTAATTTTTTTTTATAAGAATAAAATTAACATCTGGCTCAGTTATGTTTATTCTGAAGCAGAATTCTGAATGATTGACTTTTTTTTGCAAAGTATTTTGTTTTTTCATTTGTCAAAATCATAACTTTACACGCAAAAAAATGATAATTTTACGGTAAATGCCTTCAAATGACGACATACAAGAAAAGGTGAAAGCCATCTTCACCACTTATCTCGAAAAAAACGGGCACCGGAAAACACCTGTTCGTTATCAAATATTGAAAGAAATTTACGACTTAAAAGGGCATTTTGAGATTGATGATTTGTATTTGATCATGAAACAAAAAAAATTCAGAGTCAGCAGGGCAACTCTATATAATACCATCGAATTATTGTTGGCGTGCAACCTGGTGAGAAAGCATCAATTTGGCAATAATGCTGCTCAATTTGAAAAAACTTTTGAATATAAACAACACGATCATGTCATTTGTACACAGTGCAACAAAATTATAGAGTTTTGTGATCCAAGGCTTCAAAGTATTAAAGAAACAGTCGGACAATTGCTTGATTTTAAAATTTTGCACCATTCATTATTGTTGTATGGTGTTTGCAGTTCTTGCCAATCAAATAAAAATAAAGACAAACAACTAAACACATAACTTATGTTATTTCAATTCGAAAGGAAAAAAGAAAAAAATTACATTACCTATTATCTTAAAGGTAGGTGTCTGGATGATTATTCAACCGTCAAATTCATTGAATCTTTGCAAGATGATATACTTGACGAACATAAATTGTTTATTGTCAATCTGCAAGATTTGGAACTAATCAATAGTGCCGGATTGAATGCGCTCATCAAAGCATTGACAATGGTAAGAAATAATGGTGGAGAGTTGGTGGTGACGAATGTGCCTGACCAATTAAAAAAAATGTTTTTGATGACTCGTTTAAATACGGTTTTCCACTTGGTGGAAAATAATAAAGAAGCAGAAAAGTATTTTAAAGAAATTGAAAAAAACGAAGCATGAAAAATGTAGATGTTTTATTGGGCTTGCAGTGGGGCGATGAAGGAAAAGGAAAAGTGGTAGATGTATTAGCCAAGGATTATGATATTGTGGCAAGATTTCAAGGCGGCCCGAATGCAGGGCATACGCTTGAAATGAACAATAGCAAGTTTGTGTTGCATACCATTCCATCCGGTATTTTTCACAATCATACCATAAATGTTATTGGCAATGGAGTGGTGATCGATCCAGTAGTGTTAAAAAGAGAAGTTGACAAGTTGTCGGAATCAGGCGTGGAATTTTTAAACAGATTATACATTGCCAAAAAAGCACATTTGATTCTGCCTACACATCGTTTGTTGGATAAAGCGTCTGAATTGTCAAAGGGCAAAGACAAAATAGGTTCGACTCTGAAAGGTATTGGCCCGGCTTATATGGACAAAACCGGACGGAATGGACTAAGAATAGGGGATTTGTTTGATCCATCTTTCGACCAAAAATATGAAAAGCTAAAACAAAAACATTTACGTATCCTTGAAAATTACGGTTTTGAAGAAACGTTTGATGAAGATGAAAAGTCGTTTTTTGAAGCAATTCATTGGATTAAACAATTAAATATCATAGACAGCGAAATTTTTATACATCAACAATTGTCATCCGGGAAGAAAATTCTTGCCGAAGGCGCTCAAGGCACATTATTGGATATTGATTTTGGTTCTTATCCATTTGTGACTTCATCCAATACCATCACGGCAGGAGCACTGACCGGATTGGGCTTACCTCCAAAAGTCATTAATAATGTTTATGGTATTTTCAAGGCCTATTGCACCAGAGTGGGAAGCGGGCCTTTCCCAACCGAATTAACCGATGAAACAGGCGAATGGTTGCGTCAAAAAGGTAAAGAATTTGGCTCAACAACCGGCCGCCCTAGACGTTGTGGATGGCTCGACCTGCCTGCATTGAAATATGCAGTTATGATCAATGGAGTCAGCCATTTGATGATGATGAAAGCAGACGTGCTCTCCGGGCTTGATTATATTAAAGTATGTATAGCGTATGAATTTAATGGTAAAAAGTTAGATTATGTTCCTTTTGAAATTCATCGGAGTGAATTAAAACCTGTATATGTGGAATTACCCGGATGGAAAGAAGATGTCAATAATGTATCAACTCCCGATCAATTGCCTGAAAACTTATCGAAATATATACAATTTATTGAAAAAGAAGTTAAAGTTCCGATTGGTTTTCTTTCTGTAGGACCTGACAGAACTCAATCGGTTGTGCTTGACAAAGCATTGGCAAAATAATATTCCATGCCATTTGTTGCAAGATTTGGCCGGCTGAAATTTTTGACATGTTTAGTGTCGTTGCTTTGTTTCGATCTTTATGTTTGGGCCCAAAAAAAAGTTCCTGTAGAAATAATTAACTCTGATGTGTTGGAAATCTTTAACAATAATGGACAAACTATCAAAAAGATTTCCGGAAATGTACAATTGAAGCATGAAGGATTATTTTTTCAGTGTGATTCGGCATTAATTTTTGATAAACCGCAAATATTGAATGCCTACGGCAACGTAAATATTCGTCAAGGAGATACCATCTATTTCAGATCCGATTCATTAATTTATCAAGGAACCCCAAAAATCCTTGATGCATACGGAAATGTTTTAATGGAAACCCCGGATATTCGTTTAACAACCCCTCATTTAACTTATGACCGAAATAATCAAACGGCATATTATTTTGAATCCGGTGAAATTATTGGCAAAAAAGATCCATTCCGCCTTTCAAGTCAAATTGGTCTATATTTTGGCAATGGATCATATTTCAGATTTGGTAAAAATGTCAAAGTCGTTAAAAACGACATAACCATTGAAACAGATACATTACTATATTTTGAAAAAGAAGATAGATATGTTTTTCAGGGGAAAACATATATGCAATCGCCTGATGGATTTGTAGTATGCGAGAAAGGTTTTTATTGGCCTGCCGAAGATAAAGCGTTATATCAAAAAAATGTAAGCATATGCAAAGCTTCCAATTTTATTACCGGCGACAGTATTGCCATTGATCAAAAAAAACGTATCGTGCATTTCGGACCTAATTTTTTCTTTATAGATACGGTCGAAAAAGCTTTTATGCACGCGCATAAAGGTGTCTACTATCTACAAGATGACAGCATGGCAGCATATACAAATCCATGTTTGGGATACCTCACGGATGATGATACTTTGTGGATAAAAGGAGATACTGTTTTGTTCAAATTAAAAAGTTCAACCGATTCAATGCAAAACCACAGTACCATTGATTCGGCAAAAAAAGATGACCTTGTAACTTTTTGGGCATTTCCAGATGCGGCTATTTATAGTGAAGATTTGTCCGGAAAAAGTGATTCTTTGTTTTATGCAAGCAACGACAGTTTATTACATTTGATAGGAAGTCCTGTTTTATGGATGGGAGAGATGGAGATATATGCAGATACAATTGTGGCATTTTTTTACGATACCATCATGCAAAACATGCTATTTTATGAAAATACTTATTTATCCCAATGGTTAGACAGTGCCTCATTTAACATGATGTATGGCGTTTATGGACGGTTGGTTTTTCATAATAATCAACCGGCAGTGTTGTACTTGGATACTGCTGCCGAAGCAATTTATCATATTAAGGATGATGATGGAAAAAAGATTGGGATTAATCATAGTCATTCTCAAAACATAAAAATATATTTCAAAGAAAAAGAATTATCAAAAGTTGTTTTGCAACAAAATCCACAAGGCATCATTGATCCGCCATTAAAAGAAGAACTGAAAATTTTGGAAGGATGGAAAAACAGAAGAGAAGAAAAAATTTACAGAAACGCGTTTCCTTTGGTCATTTCCACTAATGAATGCGAATGCCGAAAACAGTAATGTCGTCGGTTTGTTCATTCTCGCCCTTCCATCTATAAAAAGTATCTTGCAAGATGTTTAATTGGTGAGACACATTGTAATCGGCCATCGAAAACAATAAATCCCTGAATTGATTATATTTAAATTTTTTACTTTGCGGACCGCCAAATTGATCGCAATATCCATCAGTGGTCATATACATCAGATCGCCCGACAATGGCTTGAACTCAACCTGACTGAATTTTTTGTCTGTATCCCGATATTTTCCAACAGGCATTTTATCTCCGATTATCTCGATGATATAGTTGTTATTTTTTTCGAAAATTCTAATTCTGTCCGTGGAAAAATATTGCAAGTAATGATTTTTGTTTTTTGTGACGATATAAAGTGACAAAAATGCCCCGGACCATTGCATTTTACCATCTCTATGGTCAAATCTGATTAAAGACACATCCATTCCGTCTTTATTGTCGTTTTCGTTTTGGTTGAGGGCTTCTATAATTTTTTTCTTCAGGCAGGATAATAATTCTGCGGAACTAATGTGCGGATTGAGTTCTATCAACTCGTTCAAAAAAGATATACCTAATAATGTCATGAACGCGCCGGGCACTCCATGACCGGTACAATCGGCCAAGCAAAAAAATGTCACGGAATGCTCTTTTGTTTCAATTTTTTTTGACCAATAGAAATCTCCACTTACGATATCTTTGGGCATAAACATTAAAAAATAATCCCCAATTGCTTGCAAATCGACAGATGCCTGTTTGATTAACGCCTCCTGAATTCTTTTGGCATATTTGATGCTGTCGGTGATATCTTTATTTTTGATTGACAATAATTGATGACTTTTTTCTATTTCCAATTTTTGATTTTTGACTATCTGCAGTGTCTTGGATAATTGCCTTAAATAGATCACAAGTAAAATTCCCAAGATAGAAAATGCTATCAGCAATATGTTTTGTCTTTTTTGTTTTTCTTTTTCTAAAATAAGATTGTTTTTCAACTGTTCTTCCCTCAATGCTTGAAGTTTTTCCATTTGAAAGGACACTTGTTGTTGTATCATTTTTTTTCTGGTATCCTCCGAAAAAATTTCTTTTATCAAATCAACATATAAGTTAAGATATTTTTCCATTTCTTTATATTCACCCATTTGCGAATATAGCTGGCTTAGAAGCAAAGCCGATTCACTGACTAAATATTTGCTTTTTATCTCTCGGGCAATATTCATGGCTTTTTGTGCCTGTTCTAATGCGTTTTGATAGTTGCCCATTTTCAATTCTATTCTGGCTGATGTCAGCCAGGCATTTGTTTGAGTTTCGGCATTAAGATGCTCAAAATTCTTTTTATCCTGAAAAACTTGCTTTAAAAAATACTTAGCTTTGATTGCATCGTTTTGGTGGAGATAAATTAATGCAAGATTAATGAGTGTTTTTTCTATATCCGGCAATTGATATTTTTTTCGCAATTCATAACTTTTTATAAAATATTTTTTTGCCTGCTCATACAGTTCTTTGCTGAAATAAAGATTCCCAAGATTATTGTAAGCAATGGCCAAAAGAGATAATTTGTCTAAACTTTCAAAAATATTGATTGCTTTCAAACAATTATCAAATGCCAATTCATAATCGTGCAAATTTTCATACACCATTGCCAGATTAAGCAAACAATAACCTTGCATCAAAGAATCCCCTATGGTCTCATTAAGTTTTGCGGCTTGAAAAAGATATTCGGCCGCTTTTCCATAATCTCCTCTGGAATTATACAATGTCCCCAGATTGTTGTATGTTATCGCCAATTTTTTGTTATCCTCAAGAAGTTGTTGGATTTTTAATGCAGCCAAATAATAAAATTCTGCTTTGTCATTTTGGTCATGAGTCCGGTAATAAAATCCCGTATTGTTAAGAATATTTCCCAATGTTCCCAGATATAACCTTCTCTCATCGGAGTTTAACCTGCTTATATCTTTCAGCTTTGGTTTTATATAGTTGTATAACCATAAATTGTATTTGTACCAAATTTTTTCATTGTTGCTGTTTTCGATAATTTGTTCTATCCAATAAATTTTGCTGCTGTCGGTTTTCTCGGAATGAAATTTATTCAAACAAGAATCAAGCAATTTCAATTCTGTATTTACTAAAACACTTTTATCAATGTCGACAAGGTAAAATTTTTCAGAAGCAAATAATACATTGCACAAGCACAAAAAAATATGAAAATAAGATACCCTTTTCACCTTGTTGATACTATTGATTTTTGGTCTGCTAAATTAAACTATTGAAGTTGACATGGCAATACGTTTAAATACTTACAAGTTTTTACAGCCCAATCATAAAGCCCACGCGGATATCAGGATTAGGCATGTAAATAGGATATTTTTGCCGGTAACTTACTCCATCCAAAACATTATATAAGAGCAATAATGTCAATCTCGATTTATTACCAATTGGCGATGAAATACCACCGCCCAACAACAATCTTGGCACTGCTACACGACCTTCGGGAACCAAATATCCGGGATATTTAAAACTCAATATCTCATATTCTCCATGTAACAGAAAGTTTTCCAATACTATTCCTCTTAAAAACACTCTTCCTCCATAAATGTTCGTATTATAGCCATACACGTTATCACTATAATAAATATATGTAATACCCGCACCGGGAATCAGGTAAGGTTTCAACCGATAGCCAATGATCGGCGAAATATCCACATAAGTCACCGAACCCAACAATAGTCCAAAATTACCACCGGTTTGCCACCTGTTGGCTTTCCATTCGGCATTGCTCTCTTTCTTATTTTTCTCATCATTCGATACTTCATCCTCAGGTGTATATTGTCCAAAGGATATTTGGCACAACAGCATCAAAAAACAAGCAAGATATTTTCTTTTTTTGATTGCACATAAAAAAATACTTTCCATACATTTGTCAGATTTCAATATATACATAACAAAAATAGAAATATTATTAAACATATGCATACAAACGCAATTTTAATCACAGGTGTATCTTCAGGCATCGGTTTGTCATTGGCCAAACAAATTTCCGCTCAACAGATACCATTGATAGGCATTACTTCAGACATCAAAAAAGCCACACTTCAATGGGAGAAAAATGGAATTCCGGTTAACTCCACCGATTCATTATTAATAGAAGCCGATATATCCTCAGCAGAACTTAAACATAAGATTGAAACCCTTTTGCCTCAAAATATACGCATCCGTCACATCATTTGCAATTCGGCCATTATGATAAAAAAAAATTTTTTTGAATTTACCCGCGACGATTTTCAACATACCTATCAAACCAACGTTTGGAGCATCATCAACACCATCCAATCTTGTTTTCCCTTCCTTTCATTTCCTTCCACTGTCACACTCATAGGCAGCATGGGCGGCATACCATTCACTCAAAAATTCAAAGACCTGACACTCTATAGCTCTTCAAAAGGCGCCGTAACGGTTCTTACAGAACTATTGGCACAAGACCTCAAAGAACACCACATCAACGTCAATTGCCTTGCCCTTGGAAGTGTCGACACTCCCATGTTTCGCCAAACTTTTCCCGGTTATCAGGCACAGTATACACCAGACCAAATAGCACAGTTCATCATTCATTTCATTTCCCATCATGCCCCACTCGTCAGCGGGCAAATCATCACAATAACAAAAAGCACAATTTAACCTTTCGGACATCGGTCATCCATTCGTCCAATTATTCGGCAAGCAAAATATACTGTCATATCATTTTTCTCTCATACAGCAAAATTTCATACAACAACACAAATCACCCGCAAGAAAAATTTTTTTAATCATTGGGCGGCTTAACGGCGGTTCGCTCATAGTCCGCGCGGGGCGGCCAAACGGCGGGCATAGGCGTCCGGCGATCCTCCTGCCGTCGGCTGCCGGCCTCCTTGCCCGCCGGGCCGCCCCGCTTGCGGGCTATCCGCTCACCGCCTGCCGCAATTCTGTCAAACTTTTATCCGTTTTCTTTCACAAATTTGTCAGGAAACCACTTTTTCCATTACTAATTCATAAAACAACCATTATGAAAACATCCTTAAATTTTCTTTTCATCCTATTTATTGCAGTTTTGATGCAATGCAATCAACCCGCCAAAGGTCAAATTTCTTGGCAACCATTCACACCCCAAAATTTGCAAAACGCCGCCAAACAAAACAAACCTCTCATCCTTCATCTGGCAGCCAATTGGTGCCATTGGTGTCACGTAATGGAAGAAAAAACCTATCAAAACCCTCAAGTCGTCTCATACATCCAAAAAAACTTTATCGCTTGCAGAGAAGACCATGACCAACGTCCCGACCTTGCCAATAAATATCGTGAATACGGTTGGCCGGCCACCATCATTTTCGACCCGCAAGGAAATGAAATTTTCAAACAAGCAGGATATATCGAAGCCAACGAATTTCTCGAAATACTTAAAAAAATAAAATCAGGACAAATCAAATACAAACCGTCGGCATCATCCTTCACAACAAACGACACAATCTTACGGTCAAAATTTCAAATCCTCACACAAGGCATTCTCGAACAAATCGACACCATCAAAGGCGGCTTTGATTTCTTTCAAAAATCTGTCAACTATCAAATGTTTGAATACGCCTTTAACCATCAAAAACAAGCAGTATTCAAAAAATGGTTAAACATCACCATGCAAAACTCTCTGCATCTTTTGGATACGGTCTGGGGCGGCTACTACCAATATTCCACCTACGGAGAATGGACCAATCCCCACTACGAAAAACTACTTTCCATTCAAGCCCGTTATGTCAAAATGAATCTTTGGTATTTTTATGTATCCGACGACTCTGCACTTTTCCATGCCGCCATCAAAACTTATCAATATTGTAAAAGGTTTCTCAAACAGCCGGATGCACTTTATGCCAACGCCCAGGATGCCGACCTGATACCCGGAAAAAAAGCACACGACTATTTTCGCCTACCCGATAAAGCAAGGTTAAAAAAGGGCATCCCCCATATCGACACCAACACATACACTGCCAACAATGCCCGTTGGGCAGAATCTATCATTTGGTTATATGCATTCACAGGCGACAGTACCTATCTTAATGAAGCCCTGGAAATCGCCCAAATCCTGATAAAAAAAAGACAAAGACCGGATGGATTCTATAATCATGGTTCAGACAATGACCTCACACCGGCATTAGATGTTCAATTGGCAATAGCCAATTTGTTATTAAATCTCTCTCAAATCACCGGCAATAACCAATATGTCAATCAACTTGCCGCATTGTTATCCAAAATCAAAAACAAATTTTACGACGGACAATGTTTGTTGAGTTTTTTACCACTCAAAAACTACATATCACCCGGTTGTATCCTTGAAGAAAATATAGAAGCCGCCAGACTGTTCAACATATATGGCCACATGTCAGGTAACATGGAATTTATTGAATTTGCAAAAAAACTTCAACAATATCTAATGTCAACTTTTGTCAAAGTCGATGAATTTAAAGAACCATCACTTCTAACCTTGCAAGAAGAATTAAACAAAGAACCTTATCACGCATTGCTCTTATTAAAACAAAATACATCCGAAAACCTATCTTTACCTTTATGGCAAATACCGTCATTTTATTTAATTAAAAAAACAGCGGTTTCAAAACAACAACTCAACGAAAATCAAAAGGAGTATTGGGAATTTTTTGACAGTAATACCTATTTGTTTTGCACCAACTCCTTTTGCTCGCCACCAATTTACGACCCATCACAATTGAAAAATTTCTTTTACGATAAATTATTAAGATAAACCCCTACTCATATATTTGGTATTTTATAATTCAAATTATCTGGTATATTCACGATTATTCAAATCAGACAGAATAAAAACAACACAGAAAACTCATGTAAAAAAACAACATCCAAATTCCATTTATCTTAAAAAACGACATTTCGGCTAAAATTTTTAAATTGAAAATCAATGATTAAAGCAAATCAAGAAAAAAAAAGCAAAAAGAAATTTGGAGCATATTATTTTTTTCGTACTTTTGCATCCGCTTTTGAAAACGTTCTTTAAACACTAACAAAACACATCAACACTAACAGTATAGCATTAAATAAAAAAGTAAAAAAACACTTGACAAATTAAAAAATATTTTTAACTTTGCAACCCTCAAATAAAACACAAAACGCAGCGCCCAAAAAAAGTAAAAAAAATACTTGACAAATTAAAAAATGTTTTTAACTTTGCAGCCCGTTTTTAAAAAGTTCTTGAAACTTGGAATGAGAAAGGTTGAGTGAGGAGGGTGGCGAAAGATAGTGAATTGTCTTTAATAAAGATAAAAAGTTCTTTGAAAAATTTGGTAGAAAGCAAAAGGTAAGGCCTAGAGTCAGTTCCTTGAGTAAAAGACAAAGATCTTTTATACAATGGAGAGTTTGATCCTGGCTCAGGATGAACGCTAGCGGCAGGCCTAACACATGCAAGTCGAACGGCAGCGCGTTCCGAGCAATCGGAATGGCGGCGAGTGGCGCACGGGTGAGTAACACGTATGCAACCTGCCTCTTACCGGGAAATAGCTCGGAGAAATCCGGATTAATGTCCCATAATATCAACGATTCGCATGAATTGTTGATTAAAGTCGGCAACGGCGGTAAGAGATGGGCATGCGTCCCATTAGCTAGTTGGTGAGGTAACGGCTCACCAAGGCTACGATGGGTAGGGGTCCTGAGAGGGTTATCCCCCACACTGGTACTGAGACACGGACCAGACTCCTACGGGAGGCAGCAGTGAGGAATATTGGTCAATGGGCGAAAGCCTGAACCAGCCATGCCGCGTGCAGGATGAAGGCCCTATGGGTTGTAAACTGCTTTTCTACGGGAAGAAACCCTCGATTTCGTATCGAGGCTGACGGTACCGTAGGAATAAGCACCGGCTAACTCCGTGCCAGCAGCCGCGGTAATACGGAGGGTGCAAGCGTTATCCGGATTCATTGGGTTTAAAGGGTCCGCAGGCGGGGCCGTAAGTCAGGGGTGAAAGCCTGCAGCTTAACTGTAGAATTGCCTCTGATACTGCGGTTCTTGAGTTCGGTCGGCGTGGGTGGAATGTACGGTGTAGCGGTGAAATGCTTAGATATCGTACAGAACACCGATCGCGAAGGCAGCTCACGAGGCCGATACTGACGCTCAGGGACGAAAGCGTGGGGAGCAAACAGGATTAGATACCCTGGTAGTCCACGCCCTAAACGATGATCACTCGCTGTCGGCGATATACTGTCGGTGGCTAAGCGAAAGCATTAAGTGATCCACCTGGGGAGTACGCTCGCAAGGGTGAAACTCAAAGGAATTGACGGGGGCCCGCACAAGCGGTGGAGCATGTGGTTTAATTCGATGGTACGCGAGGAACCTTACCAGGGCTTGAACGCACTACGACAGACCGGGAAACCGGTCCTTCCTTCGGGACGGAGTGCGAGGTGCTGCATGGCTGTCGTCAGCTCGTGCCGTGAGGTGTTGGGTTAAGTCCCGCAACGAGCGCAACCCCTATCGCTAGTTGCCAGCGGTTCGGCCGGGGACTCTAGCGAAACTGCCCGCGCAAGCGGTGAGGAAGGAGGGGACGACGTCAAGTCATCACGGCCCTTACGTCCTGGGCGACACACGTGCTACAATGGCTACTACAGAGGGTCGCCACCTGGTAACAGGGAGCCAATCCCTAAAAGTAGCCTCAGTTCGGATTGAGGGCTGCAACTCGCCCTCATGAAGCCGGAATCGCTAGTAATCGGGTATCAGCCATGATCCGGTGAATACGTTCCCGGGCCTTGTACACACCGCCCGTCAAGCCATGGGAGTCGGGGGCACCTGAAGTCGGTAACCGCAAGGAGCCGCCTAGGGTGAAACCGATGACTGGGGCTAAGTCGTAACAAGGTAGCCGTACCGGAAGGTGCGGCTGGAACACCTCCTTTTTAGAGTGCTTTACTCAGGAATTTGACGGCCTTACCTGACTTTCTCCAAATTTTTTATACCGTTGTGATGATAAACCAAGCAAGCTCAGTGATGGGCCTAACCTCTTGCTGAGGTTGAGATGTAATAGTCCCGTAGCTCAGCTGGTTAGAGCGCTACACTGATAATGTAGAGGTCCGCGGTTCAAGTCCGCGCGGGACTACAGAACTTGCCTGGGGAATTAGCTCAGCTGGCTAGAGCACCAGCTTTGCAAGCTGGGGGTCATCGGTTCGAATCCGATATTCTCCACAAATGGGCTCTTAATGAGTCGCAACGTTCTTTGACATATTGAAAGAAACTCAATGTAAAATTTCATCGAGCAAGAAAGTAATTAAGGGCATACGGTGGATGCCTTGGCTCCTGGAGGCGATGAAGGACGTGATAAGCTGCGATAAGCCACGGGGAGGTGCAAATAACCTGCGATCCGTGGATCTCCGAATGGGGCAACCCGTCATGCTGATGGCATGACATCCTTCTGCAAAGAAGGAGGCTAACCCGGGGAACTGAAACATCTAAGTACCCGGAGGAAAAGAAAACAATAGTGATTCCCTGAGTAGCGGCGAGCGAAACGGGAACAGCCCAAACCAATAATGTTTCGGCATTATTGGGGTTGTAGGACTGCAACGTGGACTGGCAAAACTTAGCAGAAGACTTCTGGAAAGCTGCACCATAGAGGGTGATAGTCCCGTATGCGAAAAGTTTTGCCTACCTAGCAGTATCCTGAGTAGGGCGGGGCACGTGAAACCCTGTCTGAATCTGCCGGGACCATCCGGTAAGGCTAAATACTCCCAGGAGACCGATAGCGAACTAGTACCGTGAGGGAAAGGTGAAAAGCATCCCGAACAGGGAGGTGAAATAGAACCTGAAACCGTATGCTTACAAGCTGTAGGAGTTCGCCTTTGGCGAATGACTGCGTGCCTTTTGCATAATGACCCTACGAGTTACTCTTCACTGGCAAGGTTAATCCGCTCTAGCGGAGAAGCCGAAGCGAAAGCGAGTCTTAACAGGGCGTATAGTCAGTGGAGGTAGACGCGAAACCAAGTGATCTACCCATGGCCAGGTTGAAGTCTCGGTAACACGAGATGGAGGACCGAACCAGTGAACGTTGAAAAGTTCTTGGATGAGCTGTGGGTAGGGGTGAAAGGCTAATCAAACTTGGAGATAGCTCGTACTCCCCGAAATGCATTTAGGTGCAGCCTCGTGGTTGAGTGTCATGGAGGTAGAGCTACCGATTGGGCTAGGGGGCTTCACCGCCTACCAAACCCTGACGAACTCCGAATGCCATGACATATACACGGGAGTGAGGGCATGGGCGCTAAGGTCCTTGTCCGAGAGGGAAACAACCCAGACCATCAGCTAAGGTCCCTAAATGTGTGCTAAGTTGATAAAACGTGGTCCGACTGCTTTGACAGCTAGGATGTTGGCTTGGAAGCAGCCATTCATTTAAAGAGTGCGTAACAGCTCACTAGTCGAGCGGTTGGGCGTGGATAATAATCGGGCATAAAGTGCACTACCGAAGCTGTGGATTCCGACTTTGTCGGAGTGGTAGGGGAGCATTCCGGTCTGCGTCGAAGGTGTGTCGCGAGGCATGCTGGAGCGTCCGGAAAAGAAAATGTAGGGATAAGTAACGATAAATCCTGTGAAAAACAGGATCACCGCAAAGCCAAGGTTTCCTGATCAACGCTAATCGGATCAGGGTTAGTCGGGGCCTAAGGCGAACCCCGTTTAATGGGGATAGTCGATGGGAAACCGGTTAATATTCCGGTACCTGCTTATGCTGCGATGGGGTGACGGAGATGTGAAAGGTCCGCGTACTGACGGAATAGTACGTTAAAGGTTGTAGGTATATCTGTGGTAGGTAAATCCGCCACGGATGCCGAAACTGATAGTACCGAGAGGCTTCGGCCAATCGGATAGTGACCCTAATCATGCTTCCAAGAAAAACCTCTAAGCTTCAGGTATAAGCAGCCCGTACCGTAAACCGACACAGGTGGCTGAGGAGAATATCCTAAGGTGCTCGAGTGATTCACGGTTAAGGAACTCGGCAAATTGGCTCCGTAACTTCGGGAGAAGGAGCGCCTCCCTCCGGCTTGCCGGAGAAGGCCGCAGAGAATAGGCCCAGGCGACTGTTTATCAAAAACACAGGGCTCTGCTAAATCGAAAGATGATGTATAGGGCCTGATACCTGCCCGGTGCCGGAAGGTTAAGGGGAGGTGTTATCCGCTTCGGCGGAGAAGCACTGAACTGAAGCCCCGGTAAACGGCGGCCGTAACTATAACGGTCCTAAGGTAGCGAAATTCCTTGTCGGGTAAGTTCCGACCTGCACGAATGGTGTAACGATCTGGGCACTGTCTCAACCGTGAGCTCGGTGAAATTGTAACCCCGGTGAAGATGCCGGGTACCCGCAGCGGGACGGAAAGACCCCGTGAACCTTTACTACAGCTTCACATTGACTTTGGGTAATTGATGTGTAGGATAGGTGGGAGACTGTGAAGCCGGGGCGCCAGCTCCGGTGGAGTCGCCGTTGAAATACCACCCTTCAATTGCCTGAAGTCTAATCCGCCAAAAGCGGAGACATTGTGTGGCGGGTAGTTTGACTGGGGTGGTCGCCTCCAAAAAAGTATCGGAGGCTTCCAAAGGTACCCTCAGCACGCTTGGTAACCGTGCGTAGAGTGCAATGGCATAAGGGTGCTTAACTGTGAGACCGACAAGTCGAGCAGGTACGAAAGTAGGGCATAGTGATCCGGTGGTTCCGAATGGAAGGGCCATCGCTCAAAGGATAAAAGGTACTCCGGGGATAACAGGCTGATCTCCCCCAAGAGCTCACATCGACGGGGAGGTTTGGCACCTCGATGTCGGCTCGTCACATCCTGGGGCTGGAGCAGGTCCCAAGGGTTCGGCTGTTCGCCGATTAAAGTGGCACGCGAGCTGGGTTCAGAACGTCGTGAGACAGTTCGGTCCCTATCTGCTGTGGGCGTTGGAGAATTGAGGGGAGCTGACCTTAGTACGAGAGGACCGGGTCGGACGAACCTCTGGTGTACCAGTTGTGCCGCCAGGTGCACCGCTGGGTAGCTATGTTCGGACGGGATAAGCACTGAAAGCATCTAAGTGCGAAGCCCACCCCAAGATGAGTTCTCCCTTGAGGGCCGTCGAAGACTACGACGTTGATAGGCTGCAGGTGTAAAGGCAGAGATGCCAAAGCTGAGCAGTACTAATAGCCCGATCGGCTTTCTTGCATCAGAAATTTTACATTGAGTTTTTCTTTCTTTATGTCTACGATATTCATGACTTTAGGGTGACTATAGCGGAGGGGCTCACCTCTTCCCATTCCGAACAGAGAAGTTAAGCCCTCCAGCGCCGATGGTACTGGGCCTAAAGCCCGGGAGAGTAGGTCGTTGCCCTTCTTAATTTTAAAAAACCCCATCTTCCGGTGGGGTTTTTTTATTTATATCTTATGAGATTTTTTTTCACATATATACTTCTCTCTTTTTCCTTCAATCTTTTATTTTCTCAAATCAATGATTCTATTTATGATAAACTGCTTAATGACGCCCAAAAAAAACTTGACTCTTTATCCCTAAAATTTCTTTCTACTGAACATATTTATGCTGATAATACTTATTATTTAAATATCGGAAATATATTTTCTCCTGAAATTCCTCTTCTGTCCAATTTATTTTCTTTTCAATTTTTTCCTTTTCAATACAAAAATTTCAGATATAATTATCTTTTTGAGGTGGATTCCATTCCTCTTCAGTTCCCTTTGACACAATTTAAATATACTAATGGTCAACCCGGCGAACAAACTTTTAATGTTACTCACTTAAGAAAATTTAAAAATCTTGACGATTTGCAATTGCATTTTTTTCGTACAGGCGCTAAAGGACTTTATGCTTTTCAAGCTGTTGATATTTATGATTTTAAATTAAAAATAAATTTAGATTCAACAATTAAAAGAAATAATTTAAAGATTTATTCGCATTTTTTTGATAAACAATGGAAAGAAAATGGTGGATTGAGTTCCAAAAATGATTTTTATTCAAATTTTTTTCTTCAAAGAGAATTAATACCTGTTGTATTTGATAATGTTAATGACTTTACCACTTCCTTAAACGGACAAAATTTTTTACTATCAGATTTTTTTCATGTCAATAATCAATTGTCTTTGTTTTTTAAATATGAATATTTTGTATTAAAAAAACATATTTCATTGTCTTATATTGATACATCTCAATATCAAATATTGACTAATTCAGTGAGAATACGCGATAAAATTTTTTTTAATGAAAATGTATTTGAATCAGGAATTAGATTCTCTAAAAATAAATATCGAATTTTGTTCGGTGCCGGTAAAAATATATGGGATTATAATGTAAATCAATTATTTTCTGATTATTCCAATAATTATGTTTTTTCTGAATTAAATTTAAAGCATCTTCATTGGAATTTTAAAAATGAATTTACTTACTATTTTAACGGGTTTAAAAGTGCTGATGTTATTAATAATTTTCAAGTATCCTATTTTAAAAACAATCATCATATTAATTCAAATTTTATTTATTCAAAGCAACATTTTTCCCCCTACTATTATTCATTTTATTCTTCTATCAATCAATGGTTTCAGATTTTAAATGTTTATCAAAATATCAATTTTGATTTTAATTGGAAATTTATAAAAGAAAAATTTACGTTTAATTTATCCTTGTTTCAATGGAACAATCCTGTTTACTTTGATATTAATCGTATGCCTCTTCAATATAATGGAAACATTAAAAATTTGTTTGTTTCTACTGAAAAACAATTTAATTTCTTCGGTAATACAATAGTAAGCGTACAGGGTATATATCAAAAAAATACTCTACCATCAATATTACATTTTCCTGAGTTTATAGGAAAATGGAGAATTTATCAAAAATTTCGATTATTTAAAAAAGCTATGAATTGTTTGGCGGGAATTGACGGATGGCTCTTTTCTTCATTTGAAAGTTATGGTTATGACCCTTTTCTTACAGTATTTTATAATGTAAATAATTATAAAAGCGGTAGTTATCCTATAATTGATTTGTATTTTAATGCCAATATCAAACGTATGAATGTATTTGTAAAGTTGACCAATGTTTATTCATTTATAGACAACAGGTATATGTTTATTGAATCTTATCCTGCATATGATGCCATGTTGAAAATTGGAATTCGTTGGTCTTTTTTGGATTAAATAAAAATCCTTTATTTGCAAAAAATCAATAATATGAAAAAAACTCCATTTAACAAACTGCATAAAGCTTTGGGTGCAAAAATGGTTGATTTTGCCGGGTTTGAGATGCCGGTTCAATATGAAGGGATTCAAGCAGAACACATAAATGTTAGAGAAAATGCAGGGGTCTTTGATGTATCCCATATGGGTGAATTTTTGGTAAAAGGTCCGTTGGCAAAAGAATTTTTACAGTATGTTACAAGTAATGATATTGATAAATTATATCCAGGCAAAGTACAATATTCATGTTTGCCAAACGAGAGAGGGGGAATTGTTGATGATTTGCTTGTTTATCAAATAGATAAAGATGAATATTTGTTGGTGGTGAATGCTGCCAATATTGAAAAAGATTGGAATTGGTTGCAACAACTTATGCCCGAGCATGTTGAAATGCAAAATATATCGGATGAAGTTGCCCTTTTGGCTGTTCAAGGACCTAAATCTATAGAAATTTTACAGCCACTTACCAATATAAACTTGAGTGAAATAAAATACTATTCTTTTGTCCGTGGAAAATTTGCCGGTGTTGATGACGTTATTATATCGGCAACAGGTTATACCGGTGCCGGTGGTTTTGAATTATATTTCCGACCTGAATATGCCGAAAAAATATGGAATGATTTATTTGATGCAGGAAAGAAAAAAGGTTTAAAACCGGCAGGTCTTGGTGCCCGCGATACTTTGAGATTGGAAATGGGATTTTGTCTCTACGGTAATGATATTGATGACACTACATCACCATTGGAAGCAGGATTAGGTTGGATTACCAAATTCAATAAGAATTTTGTTGGAAAACAAGTTTTAGAAACACAAAAAAATCAAGGGGTAAAAAGAAAGTTAGTTGGTTTTGTCGCTAAAGACAAGGGGATACCGCGTCATGGTTATTTGATAAAAAATGAAATCGGGGATGATATTGGAAATGTGACCTCCGGAACTTTTTCTCCTTCATTGAAAGAACCAATTGGAATGGGGTATGTTCAGGCCGGTTATGATAAACCCGGCACTCAAATATATTTCGACCAAAGAGGAAAATTAATAGAAGCTGAAGTGGTATCATTACCTTTCTTGAAAAATTAATAGAATGAACCGTTTGGAAGTCGTTTTGTCTCCTGCATTGTATCCGTATTATGAATCAGACAACAGTATTGTAGTAATTATTGACATTTTAAGAGCTACCACAGCTATCTGTACTGCATTTGAATATGGCGCATCAGCCATTATCCCTGTTGCAACTGTTGAAGAGGCGTTGAAATATAAAGAAAAAGGATATTTGACCGGGGCTGAAAGAAATGGAGAGAAGCTCGAAGGTTTTGATTTTGGAAATTCTCCATTTGATTACATGACAGAGAAAATAAAAGGCAAAGAAATAGTTTTAACAACAACCAATGGGACCCAGGCTATAGAAATGGCTAAAAATGCCGAAACTATCGTCATTGGCGCTTTTACAAATATGACTGCTTTGAAAAATTGGATTTTGGCCAAAAATAAAAATGTATTATTGTTATGTTCGGGTTGGAAAAATAAATTTAATCTTGAAGATTCGCTTTTTGCCGGGGCAATGACTCACGAGTTATATTATTCCGGGCTATACAATGATATGAGCGACAGCGCATTGTCCTGTATGTATCTTTACCAAATGGCATTTAAAGACCCATATAGGTTCTTGAGTCATTCTTCACATAAAAGAAGATTGGCACAGTTAGGATTAAAAAATGATATTAAATATGCTCTAACCCCCGACCAAACCAATAAAATACCGATATACGATAATGGGAAAATAATTACAGCCTGATTAGCAGATATAAATCGTTGACATTTAATGATAGATTGTTTGTATTTATCATTTGTTAATGCAACCTATAGATTGTCAATCCGGAGCGTAACTTGGGTTCTATCCATGTGGATTTTGGCGGCATGACCAAATTATTGTCTGCGATGGCTTTAATTTCTTCAATACTGGATGGATGCATCACTACTCCAAGAGAGTTATGATATTTGTTTGTTTCTTTTTCAAAATGAATAATTCCCTCTTTACCGGAAACAAATGATACATTCGGATTGTTTCTTAAATCATAAATGTCAAGTATTGGTTCGAAAAAATATTTGGCCTTAATTTCTTCAATACTGGATGGATGCATCACTACTCCAAGAGAGTTATGATATTTGTTTGTTTCTTTTTCAAAATGAATAATTCCCTCTTTACCGGAAACAAATGATACATTCGGATTGTTTCTTAAATCATAAATGTCAAGTATTGGTTCGAAAAAATATTTGTCAATGATCACCGATGAAAGGGTTTCGTAGGGTGGTTGCAATATCGAAGTATATTCCGGTTTTAATTCACACGAAAACCATTGTCCGGAAATGTATAAGTAAAAAATGTGATTGGCAGAAGGAGGTGTGTTTGGCCGCGATATTTTATTACAAATAAAGAATTGATGCAATTTTTCCAAAATTTGGTTTGATGGCAAAGAGGTATTTTTAATGATCCTGTTAAACTCCCAAACCTTTAGATATCTTTCTTGTAAAAAATAACAAAGAAAGAAATTATAAAGCTCATTGCCGGTATGATGTGGGTTTGAGTGACGTTTTTCCAAGCCATATAAAACCGATGCAGCACTGCGATGGTGCCCGTCGGCAATATAAATGGAAGGGAATTTTTTAAAAATTGATTGGATATCTTCGATAAATTTATCGGGAACGCTCCATAATGTATGACGAATGGTATCAGTGGTCGTAAAATCATATAGGGGAGACAAATTGGAAATTTCAAATAAAATTTCATTGATTTCATTACTGTCAGGATGAAACATCAGTACGGGTTCGGCATGAATGTCTACAATATCCAAATATTCTTTAAGTTTTTTTTCTTTTTCAACTAATGTATGTTCATGACGTTTGATGATATTGTTAAGATAATCATCAATCGAGGCACAGCCAATTATTCCCACACATTCAAATTCCCGTGACATTTGGCGGTAAATATAAAATAGCGGTTGTTTTTCTTGGATAAAAATGTTTTGTTGCAAAAACTCTTCAAATTTATATCCGAATTAATTGCAGCCGTTCTTTTGATTTAATCTTAACAGAAGAACCCGCATCAGGATAAATAACATGTAAAAAACTATATGGATTTGACTGCAATTTATGTATTAATTCTTTTTTTGAATAAGTAATGAATGAGCGTGTCACTACCAGGTGAACTTTGTCTGCTTGGGGCCTAATGGCTCTAAACGGTACAATGGTAGCCATAAATTATGCTTGATAAAATGCTATGATTTGCTCGGCAAGCTCTACACCTATTCTCTCCTGTGCTTCAATTGTCGAAGCGCCTGTATGTGGAGTAAGGGAAAATTCATTGATTTGTAAAATTTCTTTATTTGGTTTGGGTTCATTGACAAAAACATCAAGACCGGCAGCCATTAATTGTTTGTTTTTAACTGCATTGATCAAAGCTTGTTCATCTATGATTCCTCCTCTTGAGGCATTTACGATAATGGCATGAGGTTTTAATCTGGTTAATTCATTTTCACCGAGAAGCGGCTTTCCGTCGGATGTTTTGGGCACATGCAATGTAACTATGTCTGAATGAAGAAGTACTTCATCCAAAGTCACACTATTGATTGTAGCTGTAATTTTTTGACCGGCAATTTGAAAAACAAGGTCCCGTTTTGTTACATAGGGGTCGTAAGCCAAAACATTCATGCCTAAACGTATGGCATATTCGGCTACACAAGTGCCGATTCTACCTAAACCTATGATGCCGATAGTTTTGCCTTTTATTTCCCGCCCTTTTGAATATTTTTTCTTTAATTCTGAAAATTTTTCATGCCCGTAAACTGGCATTTCTCTATTGGATTGATGAAGAAAACGGTATAAAGCAAAAATATGTGCAAAAACCAATTCTGCCACAGATTGTGAGGAGGCAGCAGGAGTATTGAATACAGCTATGCCCTTTGATTTTGCATATTCAACATCAATATTGTCGGTGCCAACTCCTGCACGGGCGATGATTTTTAATCCATTACATTTATCAATCAGATCTTTTCTAACTTGTGTGGCGCTGCGAACAATGATAACTTCAATATTATTTTGGTTTATAAATTCAGATAATAAGTTTTGTTCAATCTTTTGATCAATCACATTGAAACCTTTATTTTCCAGCAATGTTTTGGCACTGTCGTCAATTCCGTCGTTTGCAAGAATATTTATCATGGATTCAGCCTTTTATTTTTTCAAAATGTTGCATTACTTCAATTAATACTTTTACGCTCTCTATCGGCATGGCATTGTAGATAGAAGCACGGTATCCGCCTAGATCTCTGTGCCCTTTTAATCCCACTATTCCTGCTTCTTGCCACAATCGATTGAACTCATCTTCCAACTGCGGACGCGTAAGTATAAAAGTGACATTCATAATAGACCTGCTGTTGGGTTCGGCAAGGCCTTTAAATAGTGAGTTCCTGTCAATTTCTTCATATAAAATCCGGGCTTTCTCACGATTGATTTTTTCAATGGCAGCAACACCTCCAATTTTTTTCAGCCATTCCAACGTCAACATGCTCGTGTATACGGCAAAAACAGGAGGAGTGTTAAACATCGAATCTTTTTTAATATGCACAGATAAATCCAACATTGTTGGAATTTGACGGCCGGTTTTGCCCAGGAAATTCTTGTTGACAATATACAGAGTAGTTCCGGCAGGTCCCATATTTTTTTGTGCGCCTGCATAAATCATGGCAAAATCTTGAGCGTTGAATACTCTACTGAAAATATCGGAAGACATATCACAAATCAAAGGTACGGGAGATTGGGGAAAAGATTGCATTTGTGTGCCATAAATTGTGTTGTTGCTTGTGATGTGAAGATAATCCAAATCTTCGGGTATTGTGTAATTTACAGGCACATAAGAAAAGTTTCTGTCTTTAGAACTTGCAATGATGTTGACTTTTCCGAAAAGTTGTGCTTCTTTAATGGCTTTTTGTGCCCAAACACCGGTTTCTATATATCCTGCGTTTCCATTATTTACTTTCATAAAGTTCATAGGAACTTTAAGGAAACCCAGGCTTGCACCACCTTGTAAGAATAGCACCTCATAATCATCATTCAGTTGTAGCAATTCTTTGACCAACGAACGGGCTTTTTCCATGACTGCCACAAAATCTTTACCTCTGTGAGAAACCTCGATAAGTGACAAACCTGTTTGATTGAAGTTTAATAATGCTTCTGCAGCTTGTTGAATTACTTCTGCAGGTAATATAGATGGTCCTGCACTAAAATTATGTTTTTTTTGCATTTTTCGGAAAATTTTATGCGGCAAAAGTAAGAGAAATTCAAAATAAAGTAAAATTTATATAAAACAACCTACTCAGATAAACACTTAAATAACACATTATTCATAAAATTTTAAAATAATATTAGGAAAAATAAACCGAAAATAATCCGGCGAATAGATGTATTTTTTTTATTTTCCGGCATTTGTTTGTATAGCCTTCTTTCATCAAGATTTGTTGAATATATTTTTATTTTGGATAATGGTCTTTCTATCAATAAATAACTAAAAGATGAAAATAAAATGGATGATATAAAAAAGATAAAAAATTTCATTTGAGCATTAACTTCAAGTTGTTTTGTTAAATTAAGGAACAACATATGAAATAAATATAAACTATAACTAATGGTGCCGATAAATCTTAGAATTTTTAATTCCAGAAAAAATTTTATAAATCCTTGTCCATATTTTGCAGAAATTAAAAGTATGCCCCATAAAACAGCATATGGAAAATATAATTTAGAAGAATGAAAATTCACTTTAAAACCAAAAATGTGCTCAAAATAATAAGGAGTTGTTAATAAAATGATCAAAAAAACGATGAATCCAAAAACATCCATATAAAAAGGATTTATCATTTTTTGAGTTTGTTTTTTTAAAAGTAATTCAAATACAGAAATGATGGTTCCAACTAAGAAAAAGTAAATATCTAATCGTAGACACGATTGATAAATGAAATATCATTTGTATGATGATGGATGAAATAATCAACAATAAAAAAATGAATATCATTTTTGTAAAATTCCATTTAAGATATTTATGACAAAACCACATGATTAGAGGAGACAAAAAATAATACTTGAATTTTACGGGAATAGACCAGAAAACACTTTCTCCTTTTAATAAAAGCAAATGTAAAGGAATGTCTGACAAATTGTCTATCACTGTTTTAAAGCCAAAACAGTAAAGAGCCAATGAATAAATAGTTAATCCTTAAAAAGCCTTTTTAAAAAGATGTATATTTTTTAATGCAAAGAATATCGGAAATTTTTTTTCTAAAAAATACTCTAATAATCCTGTGAAAAAATGAAGCAAAAAAGAAAGGTTTTTCTTTAACCTCTCCATAAATTTCTTCAAATTCCACGCCGCTGCCGATAAAAAGGCATTGATCTGTGCTTTCCCTTTTCCGAAAAGATAATTGATTCCCATTCTGAACTGCCTTTTCAGATGCGATATTACGGCTTCAATGGCTGCTCTCCGACGGAATTTCTTCCTTTTCTTTTCTTGCAGGTAGCGGCTCTGTTTCTTCCTTCCACTGTCCGGAACACTCACGCTTGTTCCCTCAATTTGTTTTACTCCCCTTCCGCCTCTGTCATACACCACCTCTTTGGGTAATCTAATTCCGTTCAACTTCATCTGTTCCAACAACGGTGCGATGGTCCGACTGTCATGCGGATTCCCTTTAAATGCTTTTATTGCTGTTATGACCAAACTCTTTGGATGTATCATCAAACCTATCTTATGCCCAAATTCATATGGCTTGTGCGATTTGCCTTTCGCAATACATGAGGTCTCAGGGCGGTGTAAACTGTAAATTTTATCCTTATCGTTCTTCTGCTGCGTCAATACCTGTTGCATAATCTCCAACTCCTCCCGGTAACGTTCTTTCTGTTCTTCAGTCATGTTCCTGAGCAACTCCCTTACAACTCGCCCACCTAATGTCCTTAAACGCCTGACCGCCCGTGCCGCTTTCTTTCTCCGCCGGGGATGATTACCAAAATACGCCTCTCTCAACAATTGCTTCGACACTCGGCTGTAGCTCTGCCGCTGTTCGATACCTTCTTTCGCCGCTATCTTCCGACAACGGTCTATTATCTGCTTGGCTAATTTGGCATCGGTCGAAAAACTGATGTTCTCTTCTTGTACCGTCGTGTCGCTCAACATTTGCGTTGATTCGGCCTCTTTTCCGTGTAGTTTCACCGTGTAGGCAAATATCATTTCCACGCCCTCCTTGCCTATGCGCTTGCGAAAATGCGAAAAATCACTCGGATTACACGGAAAACGATGCTCAAAATAAATCATCCCGCAGAAATATTGCATGTATGGATTTTGTATCCACATTTGCGGCAAGGTCTCATCTCCAAGATTAAACATCTGCTTGAGCAGCAAACAGCCCACCATAAACCTTATGGGCATGGCCGGCCGCCCCTGGTCGGAATAGTACCTTTCAAAGGCCTTCTCAAAATATGCCCAATCGATTTTATTGGCCAAAACCACATGATTAGAGGAGACAAAAAATAATACTTGAATTTTACGGGAATAGACCAGAAAACACTTTCTCCTTTTAATAAAAGCAAATGTAAAGGAATGTCTGACAAATTGTCTATCACTGTTTTAAAGCCAAAACAGTAAAGAGCCAATGAATAATTATAGATATAAAAAAAAGTGGATAAATTCTCAAAAACCTGCGTAAAAAATAGTTTTTCCAATAATAAATGTTTGAAGAGTTTGTCATTAATGCCAGTGCTATCTGTCTGTCTAGTAAATAAGCGGATAAAACAAAGAACAAATAAACACCTGTTTTACCAATTCTTTGAAAATCAAGAGATTCGTGTAAAAAAATTTTGCATTACCGGAATGAGATAAAAGGACAACAAAACGGCAATACCCCGGAGTCCATCCAGTGATTTGAAATGATCAGTTTTATTGTCGTGAGGGAAAAATAATTTATTTATTTTATTCAAATTCATTTTTATTTATAAAATCTTTCAAAAAGATCAGGGCTGAAGCACAATCTAGGGGCCAAAAATATGTATTTTTTCTTAGAAGTTATGATTTAAAAGTATGTAGCATTTGTTTTATGTAAAGGGTTTTATATCTTTTAGATTAACGGTAAGAATTTTCATATAAAATGTATGTATGAGCATATAAACGGCGTTAATAAAATGCCGGATTATAATTAAATTTGTATGCTGAAAGATTATGTAAACATAAAACTTAATACTATGAATCGCTTTCACATTTTTCCCTCCTTAATTTTATTACATATCATACTTTCTTTACACTATGGCAAGCTATACGCACAAGGCCAAGTATTGGCTTCATATACTTGCAATTCATCAACCTATACATATGTTGTACCTCCCGGAGTTTGCAGAATTAAGATAAAAGCATGGGGAGCAGGAGGTGGTTGTGGTGGGTCGGATATTTATGATGGAGGAAATGGGGGAGGAGGCGCATATGCCGAAAGAATTATAAATGTATCCACCAATGATGTACTTACAATATATGTAGGTTGTAGAGGGCAAAATGGAATAGGTGGTCAATCAGTATCTGGAGGTTTAGGAGGTTTTGGTTATGCGAAAGGAGGAAATGGAGGAAAGTCAGGTAGCTATGGTTATTCAGGGAGCGGAGGTGGAGGCGGAGGTGCTTCTGCTGTTTTACTCAATGGAAATTTGGTGCTTTTAGCTGCAGGAGGTGGCGGAGGAGGGGGCGGTGGTTGTAATTCTGCCGGTGGTCAAGGTGGTGCCGGAGGGCAAAACGGCGCAAATGGTGGGTGTGGCACGGGTGGACTTTCCGGTGCTCATACTACCAACGATGGTCAAAATGGTATAGATCTTGGCAATGGAGATGGTCCGGGTTCAGGAGGTGGCGGAGGAGGTTATTTATATGGTGGTACGGCCGGTACTGTGTCAAGTCCGGACCCGAATGGTTGTGGTTCTTCCGATTGTGGTGCGGGTGGAGGTGGGGGCGGCAAAAGCTATGCTCCCGGTGGAATCATTATGCTCGGCAATAATCAACTTGCCGGCAATGCTACAGACCCGGATAGAAATGGATATGGAAACGGAGTGTTGGCAAATTCTGTGGGTACATCCCTCAATAACGGTTATGTAAGATTAATAGACATGAGTTATTCGGTCAATATCAATGTGGTGGCCAATAAAAACCCCATTTGTCAAGGCGATACATTGCAATTGTCAGTGATGCAACCACCTCCTACCGTAGCACCTTTGGCAACCTACCAATGGGTCGGACCGGCAGGATTCACAAGTACGTCATCCACGCCTGTAATAAACAATATAAACACCAATGGTTCCGGCTCATATCTAGTCGGGGTTAAAGATACAAATGGTTGTGAAGGGTATGATAATATAGTTATTCAAGTGAATCCTAAACCAACGGTTTCGTCAAATGTCAACAAAAACTCTTTATGTGTCGGAGATACACTGCAGTTAATTTCTACTTCTACTTCTGCAACCACTTTTAACTGGTCAGGACCATCCGGTTATGCTTCCAATAAAGCACAAGACTCCATTATTGTTACATCAACAAGTTATAGCGGAAATTACATTGTAAAAGTCACCGATGCCAATGGTTGCAGCAATTCAGATACAGTGCAGGTAACCGTCAATCCTTTACCGGTGCCTGACTTTAGTGTGAATACAGCATGTCCCAACAGCGCTACCGCATTTGTTAATAATTCTTCAATTGCTTCCGGTGCCATTGCTAATTATGTATGGTCTTTTCCGGGTGGGACACCTTCGTCTGCCAATACACCAAATCCTTCCACTGTTTATGCTTCGGGTGGAAATTATACGGCGACATTGGTGGCAGTTTCCAATGCCGGATGTGTAGATTCGATTACCAAAAACTATAATATACCTTATACTCCTGCAGCTGACTTTCAATCTGATACTGTTTGTTTAGGAAATGCAACATGTTTCACAGATTTGTCAAATGTACAAAATGGTACCATAAATCAATGGTCATGGAACTTTGGGGATGGTTCGCCTGTGAATAACTCGCAAAATCCTTGTCATACATACACAGCTGCAGGCAGTTATAATGTAAGTTTAATGGTATTTTCAAATGACAATTGCACCAATCAGGTGAATAAAACTGTGATAGTGTTACAACCTCCTGTAGCAAACTTTAGTGTCAACAATGTTTGTGAAGATGATCAAGCGGCAGTATTTATCAATAATTCGTCCAATGCTACAAACTACAATTGGGAATTTGGAGACGGAACTCCACAAAGCAATTCAAATAGCCCCACACATATTTATACCAATCCCGGTGTTTATAATGTACAATTGGTTGCCTACAATGCAAATTGTAGTGATACAGCATATCAAAATATAACGATATATCCCAAACCCACAGCATCATTTTCTGCAACAGATGTATGTTTGGGACAAGCCACCCAATTTACGGATATGTCGAACATCAGTAGTGGAAATATTAGTCAATGGAGCTGGTCGTTCAATCCTGGAAGTTCAAATAATCAAAATCCACAGCATACCTATACATCGGCAGGGAGTTATGTAGTTACTTTAATCATAACCTCTGATAATAACTGTAAGGATACGGCAACCAATACTGTCGCTGTATGGCCATTGCCCAATGTTGATTTTACGACGAACAACGTTTGTTTGGGAGATCCTTCTGTTTTTACATCCACTACAACGATTTCTTCAGGAACGGTCACAGGGTATAGCTGGAATTTTGGAGATAACACAACCGGAAACGGAAACAGTGTGACTCACACTTACGCAGGTGCGGGCAATTACATTGTCAAATTAACCGCAATGTCGGATAAAGGATGCACGGATTCGGCAATCAAGACGGTAGAAGTATGGCCATTGCCAAAAGTAGATATTGTATCCGATACAAATTCCGGTTGTACGCCATTGTGTGTAAACTTTACATCTTTGGATTCTATATCAAGTGGATCGATAGTGGCCTATCAATGGAATCTTGGAAATGGTCAGGTAGGAACATCGCCTAAGGTTGAAACATGTTATGAAAACCAATATTCCACTCCATTAAATTACAATGTCTCATTGAAAGTAACATCGGATAAGGGGTGTGATGCAGTAGCGTCAAAGGCCAATTTTATCATAGTGTATCCCCAACCTGTAGCTGATTTCTATAGCAACAACGAAGATCAGAGTATCTTTCAACCGGTATTTGAATTTTACAATCAAACGGTCAACGCCAATCAGTATGAATGGGATTTTGGAGACGGTACAAAATCTTTATTGGTGAATCCTCAACATGAATATAAAGATACCGGGACCTATACCGTCAGGTTATTTGCCGAAGAACGTCTATGGATGTAAGGATAGTATCGAGAAACAAGTAAAAGTAACACCTGAATTTACTTTGTATATACCGAATGCATTCACACCTGATTTAGATAGCAGGAACAATACATGGAAGCCATATGGCATGGGTGTATCAAAGATTAACATATATGTGTTTAACCGTTGGGGAGAGTTGATATGGGAAAGCGACAATATGGAAGATTCGTGGGACGGAACATTTCAGGGAGAGCCGGTTCCCAATGGTGTGTATGCCTATAGGATACTGGTAGAGAGTTATAATGAGGTAGTTTATGAATATCTTGGGTCTATAACATTGATCAGGTGACGGATCATTCGACCTAAGTGCTGATGGCTATTCAATATAAATGAACCGTTGGTTAAAAGCATTCGGCAATTTGCTTTATCCTTCAGTTTGTCCCGGATGTGAAGAGAATTCTGTTGTCATCGAAAATTGTCTTTGTTTTCATTGTTTCAAGAATATACCGGTTTTTAATTCTTTAGACCCTTTTGTTAACAGAGGTATAGAAATTTTAGCATCACGTCTGCCGGTAAGAATGGTTTTTATTCTTATGGAATATCACAAGAATAGTTTACCGCAAAAACTAATACATTCTTTGAAATATAAAAATAATCCGGAGATAGGAGTATTTTTAGGAAAAAAATTAGGAGACAACATCTTTTCGTATTTAACAGAAAATAAAATATCTTTTCCCGACGCCATTGTGCCGGTACCGTTGCATCTAAAAAAAATCAAACAAAGGGGGTATAATCAGAGTGAATGTATTGCACAAGGAATTGCTGAAGCATTGCAAACGGACAATGTGAAAAATATTTTGCAACGAACGAAATATACATTGTCTCAAACAACAAGAAGTAAAGAAGAAAGATGGAACAACATAAAAGATGCTTTTCAGGTTTGTGACGATACTATTGGGATATTCAATTCAATATTATTGGTAGATGATGTACTTACTACAGGTTCAACCATAGAGGCCTGTATACATACTTTGTTACAAAAGAAATCTGATTTAATAATTGATGTTGCTGTATTGGCAATACCCCAAAAATAAAAGGCCGGACAAAACCGGCCTTTTATTTTTATATAAGATTTGTAGCTTATTCGGCAACAACGTCAAATTCAAATTCTGCTTTAATGCCTTTATACAAAATGGCAACAGCAGTATATTTTCCTGTTTCTTTTACACCGGATGCAGGGAGTTGAATATTTTTTCTGTCTACCTCAATACCTTTGTCTTTCAATGCATCAGAAATCATTACGGCATTGACTGATCCAAAAATTTTACCTGTTTCTCCGGCTTTGACTTTAATCTCAATAGTGGTTTTACTAAGTTTTTCAGCAGTTTTTCTGGCTTCTTCAATAAGTTTTTCTTCTTTTTTTGCTCTTTGTCTGATAATTTCATTACGGGCTTTGATGGCAGACGGAGAGGCCTCTATTGCCAATCCTTTTGGAATTAGATAATTCCGGGCATATCCGGGTTTTACATTTACAATATCGTATTTATACCCAAGGTTTTGTACGTCTTCTTTTAATATAACTTCCATGTTTGTAGATTTAAGAGTTTGATTATTTCAATTGATCTCCGACAAATGGCAATATAGCCAAATGACGGGCTCTTTTAATGGCTTGTGCAACTTTACGTTGATATTTTAAAGAAGTTCCGGTAATACGTCTTGGCAAAATTTTACCTTGCTCGTTAACAAACTTCAAAAGAAAATCGGGGTCTTTATAATCTACATATTTAATTCCCAGCTTCTTAAAACGGCAAAATTTTTCCCTTTTGATTTCTATGCTGGGAGGGGTTAAATACCTGATTTCGCTATTGTCACTCATAGTAGTTAATTTATGCTTGTTTTGAACTTAATTTTTTTCTTCTTTTTTCTGCAAACTCAATGTGATGTTTGTCCATTTTTACAGTCAAGAATCGCATAACTCTCTCGTCTCGTCTGTAATTTAGTTCAAGCAAGTCAATCATTTCCGGTTTTGCTTCGAACTCAATCAAAAAATAAAAACCGGTGGTTTTCTTTTGTATGGGGTAGGCCAATTTTCTCAAACCCCAGTTCTCGGTGTGGATAATTTTTGATCCATTATCCTCCAACAATTTGATAAATTTGTTGACTGCTTCCTTTGCCTGAGCATCAGACAAAACGGGAGTTAGAATGAAAACAGTCTCATAACGGTTTGTCATAAAATAGTTTTTAAAATTTTGGGCTGCAAATATAGAAAAAATTTTTTATTGCCCATTGATTTTTTAATTATTTGTTTTCTGAGAATTTGATGCCAGATTTTTCATTTTCATATAATGTGAACGTATGGCACTCATTAAATTCGGATGGGAAATATATGGAACATTGTATTTTTCACAAACCTTTCTGACAATTTTGCTCAGTGCCGGATAGTGTATATGGGAGATTGTAGGGAATAGATGATGTTCGATTTGAAAATTTAATCCACCCAAAAACCAGGTAAGTATTTTGTTGTCCATAGAAAAATTGGCCGTAGTTCTTAATTGATGTTTCATCCATTCATCTTCCATTAAATTTTCATCATCCGGAGCAAGAAACTCTGTTTCTTCCACAACATGGGCCAATTGAAACACTATGCTTAAGATAAAGCCGGCCGAGAGCACGTATATAGAAAAATACAGCATCCAATGCCAAAAACCTAATTTCACTATAGGGATGACAATAAATAAGACAAGATGCGAAATTTTCGTCAGCCAAAAAATCAATTTTTCCTTACGGTTAAAGTTTTGAATTTCCATTATACCCACTTTCCCTTTAAAATATTTTACATAATCTGCATAAAATACCCAATAGATATAGAGGAATGAATATACTAATGGGAAATAAATATGCTGGTATTTGTGAATTTTTAGTTTTGTCGATTCCGGGTTGAGGTATAAAAATATTCCGGCATCGATATCGTCATCCACATGGGGAATATTTGTGAAGGTATGGTGCACAATGTTGTGTTTGGTTTTCCAAAAAAATACATTGGCTCCTAAGAAATTCAAAGTATATGAAGCAATTTGGTTGATTTTTTTATTTTTACTGAAGCTTTGATGAGCCCCGTCATGCATGATATTAAATCCAATAAATGCAGTCAAAAAACCAAGCGAGATGCTTAGAAATATTTTGATTCCCCAATGAAGATTGACAAAAATCAACAAATAATAATTTAAAGAAAATAAAACCATCAAAACTACAGCCTTAATCATTAGTGACCGTCCGCCATATTTCGACAGACCTGTTTTTTGAAAATATTCCTGAATCTCTTTTCTCAAATCAGAAGCAAACGATGGTTCCGGCTTGCCAAATTTTGGCGGGTGTTTTTGCAATTGATTTATCATAAATTAAAAATTGGCGCAATATTAAATTTTTTAAAATGAAGATAATTGAGATAATGTATTAAAAAAACAAAAAATTCCGGATTTAGTCAAGCGATTGATTATTGATATTGGAGACGTCAATGATTTTCTTGTATTCTTCCGGAGTAAGATCATTATAAAAGTAATAAACAGGATTTAATGGTTGGTCATTTTTTCTAACTTCATAATGTAGGTGAGGACCGACGGATTTTCCTGTGTTTCCAACATAGCCGATGATTTCCCCTCTTTTTACTTTTTGTCCAACTTTCACAGCCAATTTACTCATATGCCCATATAGAGAAGTGTATCCATAACCATGATCCAATACTACATGCAATCCGTAGCCATTTCCCTCATTGCCGGCTGTGATCACTTTTCCGTCTCCGGTGGCATAGATCGGAGTGCCTGTTGGTGCTGTAAAATCAATGCCGGCATGAAACTTCGTTGTTTTGTAAATAGGATCAATGCGGTATCCAAAACCGGAGGCAATTCGGGTTAGATCAAGATCGTAGATGGGTTGGATGGCGGGAATGCTGGCCAGCATTTTTTCTTTGTTTTTAATTAACTTGACAATTTCGTCAAAAGATTTGCTTTGAATATAAATTTGTTTTGTCAGAATGTCAATTTTTTTGTGTGTTTCAATTAGCAAATCTGCATTACTGCTGGATTCAAACTTTTTGTATCTGTTGGAACCACCAAATCCGGCTTGACGTATTTCCGATGGGATAGGGTCTGTTTCGAATATGACCCGGTAAATTTTGTCGTCTCTTTGCTGAAGTTCGGCTAACACACGGCTTAATTCTTCTACTCGTTTGTTTAAGAATTCATATTGGAGTTTGAGCTCTTTGTTTTCTTCTTCCAGTAATTTTTCTTTCGGAGAAGATACGTAACTAAAAATTAAGGCAACTATTATAGCACTTAAAATGAGAGAGAGAGAAAAATAAGACAATGCTTGTTTGATGAAAAAGGCTATGCCCCTTTCAATTTTTTCATATTTTAAAGTGTGTGGATCAAATTTGTATTTTACTTTTGTCACGGCTAATTGTATCTTTGTCCGTTTTTCGGAATGGATGCAAAATTAAAAGATTGATTTTTAAAAATCAATGATTAAACAAAATTTAAATAAAATTTACTTATGAAGTCATCAGAGGTTCGTCAAATATTTTTGGATTTTTTCAAAAGTAAAAATCATCAGATTGTGCCATCTGCGCCTATTGTGGTAAAGGACGATCCGACATTGATGTTTACCAATGCCGGCATGAATCAATTTAAAGATATATTCTTAGGGGTAAGACAGCCGGAGTTTCCCCGTGTAGCCAACTCTCAAAAGTGTTTGCGGGTATCCGGCAAGCATAACGATCTGGAGGAGGTCGGTGTGGATACCTATCATCATACGATGTTTGAGATGTTGGGCAATTGGAGTTTTGGCGATTATTTCAAAAAAGAGGCCATTGCTTGGGCCTGGGAACTTATCACCGAGCACTATTCATTGGATAAAAGCCGTATTTACGTGACGGTTTTTGAAGGGGATCATGAGTCGGGGATTGAATTTGATGAAGAATCCTTTCGGATTTGGAAACAATTTTTGCCTGAAAATCATATTCTCAAAGGAAGTAAAAAAGATAATTTTTGGGAAATGGGTGATACCGGCCCTTGTGGACCGTGTACAGAAATTCATTATGATTTGAGAAGTGATGAAGAACGTAAAAAAATTCCCGGCAACACTCTTGTCAATACATCGCATCCTCATGTGATTGAAATATGGAACCTAGTGTTTATCCAGTATAACCGGAAACAAGATGGAACTCTCGAGACACTTCCGGCGAAACATGTTGATACCGGAATGGGGTTTGAAAGATTATGTATGGTGTTGCAAGGAAAACAATCAACTTACGATACCGATATTTTCAAACCGGTCATTACCGCTTTGGAAAATATTACGGGTTATCAATATCAAAGTGGTAACAATCAAAAAGACATTGCTTTCAGAGTTGTTGCCGACCATTTGCGTGCCATCAGTTTTTGTATTGCCGACGGACAGTTGCCTTCCAACACCGGGCCGGGCTATGTGGTCAGACGTATTTTAAGACGTGCTGTAAGATATGGTTTTTCTTTTTTGAATCAAAAAGATCCGTTTATTTTTTCTTTGGTGCCTATATTGAGCCACCAAATGGGTGCACAATTTCCTGAGCTTGTTGAGCGAGAAAAATATATTATGGACGTTATTCGTGAAGAAGAAATTACATTTTTAAGAACTCTTGAAAGAGGACTCAGTCGATTTGAAGAATTTGTCAATGCCAATCCGGGATTAAAAGTTATTCCGGGTGATGTTGCCTTTGAAATGTACGATACTTATGGTTTTCCAATAGATCTGACACAGTTGCTGGCTCGTGAAAAAAATCTCAGTGTGGATACCGGTACTTTTCAAAATCTTTTAAACCAACAAAAAGAAAGATCGAGAAATGCCACAAAACTCGAAACAGGCGATTGGGTTATACTGAAAGAAGGATTACAAACCGAATTTGTCGGTTATGACATGCTTGAAACAAAAGCATCAATACTAAGATACCGAAAAATTTCCGAAGGTAAAAAAGAAGCTTATCAAGTTGTGTTGGACCGTACGCCATTTTATCCTGAAGGAGGGGGGCAAACCGGTGACTCAGGCTGGTTGATTGACAATAATGGCAAACAATGGCCGGTAATAGACACTAAAAAGGAAAATCAATTGATTGTATTAAAAATGCCTCAGTTGCCCGAAAATCCTGAAGGTATATTTCTGGCCAAGGTGAATGAAGACAATAGACGTTTGGCGGCTGCACATCATTCTGCTACCCACTTGTTGCATTATGCTTTGCGAACGCTATTAGGAAACCACGTAGAACAAAAAGGAAGTTATGTCGGGCCGGATAAATTACGTTTTGACTTCTCTCACTATAAAAAAATGGAAGATGAAGAAATCCGTTCTGTGGAAAAAATGGTAAATGATTTGATATTTAAAGCCATACCTCTGAATGAAATTCGCGAAACGTCACTTGACGAGGCAAAAAAAATGAATGCATTGATGTTTTTTGGTGAGAAATATGGGGAAAAAGTAAGAGTGATTAATTTCGGGCCTTCTACTGAGCTTTGTGGTGGAACGCATGTGCCCAATACGGCTTACATACGTTTGTTTAAAATCGTTTCGGAAACTGCCGTAGCCGCCGGAGTAAGAAGAATTGAAGCAGTGGCTTCCAATAAAGCCATAGAATTTTATGAAAACATTCTTTCGGATTATCAAAAGATGGTTGAATTGATCAAAAATGACAAACAACCGGTAAAAACATTGGAAAATATTTTACAACAATTTAAACAACAAGAAAATATTATAGAATCATTTGTAAACCGTGAAAAAGAAATTTTCAAGAAACAATGGATTGAGAAGAGAAAAGAAATGGATGGCATGTATGTGTTAGCCACTGTTGAAGATATACCTGATGAGCGGATAGTCAGAAATGCTTTGTTTGAATTAATCAAACAACATCCGGACAGTGTTTTTTTGGTGGGTTTTAAGGATAAAGGGAAAGCAAAATTACATCTTGCGGTAGGCGATGAAGTGTTGAAAAAAAAGTCGCTCAACGCAGCAGAAATTATTCGTAATTTAGCAGGTAAAATTAACGGCGGCGGCGGCGGTCAACCTTTCTATGCCACAGCCGGAGGAGGTAATCCGGCCGGTTTGACTGATTGTGTTGCTGCTTTTGAAGAAATTTTAAGAAATCATGTCTGAAAATTATTTGGATGAATTAAATGAAGCACAAAGAGAGGCCGTGTTGCATACCGATGGCCCGGTATTGATTGTTGCGGGGGCCGGGTCAGGTAAAACACGTGTGCTTACATACAGGATTGTGCATTTGCTTAAAAATGGGGTTGAACCCTCAAATATTTTGGCACTAACCTTTACCAACAAAGCAGCCGGTGAAATGAAAGAAAGAATTGAGCGGCTTGTTGGTCCAAAAGCCCGTTATCTTTGGATGGGAACTTTTCATTCGGTATTTGCAAAAATTTTGCGTTTTGAAGGTCATTTGTTGGGCTATCCATCCAATTTCACCATTTATGATACAGAAGATTCTCGTAACTTGATCAAAACTATCGTGAAAGAGCTTAAATTGGATGAAAAAATTTACAAACCCAATATGGTTCACAGCCGTATATCTTTATTGAAAAACAATCTTATCTCTCCGCAAGATTATCTCAACAATCACGAGTGGATTGAAGCTGACCGTTATGCCCAACGTCCTGAATTCGCTAAAATCTTTAAAATTTACAACGAGCGTTTGTTCCGGTCTTCTGCCATGGATTTTGATGATCTGCTTTACAATACCAATGTTTTGATGAGAGATTTTCCGGAAATTTTGGTCAAATATCAGGACCGCTTCCGTTATATTATGGTGGATGAGTATCAAGACACCAATTATTCCCAATACATCATAGTAAAAAAACTTGCCCAAAGATTTGAAAACATATGTGTCGTTGGCGATGATTCTCAAAGTATCTACAGTTTTAGAGGAGCCGACATAACCAATATTTTAAATTTCAAAAAAGATTTTCCCGATTACACAATGTATAAATTGGAATTGAATTACCGTTCTACCAAAAATATTGTAGAAGCGGCCAACTCGTTGATAAGACACAATAAACAACGATTGGAAAAGAAAATATATACCATCAACGAAGCCGGTGAAAAGATTACTGTGCATTGCTGCCAAACCGATATTGAAGAAGGGCAATTTGTTGCCAATGAGATTTACAGAAGATATGTCAATGGACAGGGCGATTATAAGGATTTTGCGGTTTTGTACCGGACCAATGCTCAATCGCGAATTATCGAAGAGCATTTACGGAGGAAAAATATACCTTACAGATTATTTGGGTCCATATCGTTTTATCAACGTAAAGAAATAAAAGATTTATTGGCATATTTTCGTTTGACAGTCAACCCAAATGATGAGGAGGCACTTAGACGTGTAATCAACTATCCGGCCAGAGGTATTGGAGACACAACAGTCAATAAGCTGATAGAAAAAGCCGCTACACTTCAAATTTCTCTTTGGCAGGCCATTGTGAACGCCCCTCAATTAAATGCCAACTTACATTCGGGTACATTGAAAAAACTTCAAGAGTTCCGTGAAATGATAGAATTTTTTTCATCCCAACTTTATGAAAAGAGCGCTTTTGAACTCGGCGAATTAATCATGCGTCACTCCGGAATTTACAACGAATTAAATCGTGATAAAACACCCGAAGGCGTAAGCCGTTATGAAAATATTATGGAGTTGCTCAATGGATTGAAAGAATTTACTTTACGCGAAGCAACCGAAAACAATTTACCTACTCTTGAAGATTATTTGCAGGAAATTTCTTTACTTACCGATGCAGACGACGAAGAGAAGCAAAATATGAATGCTGTTTCTTTAATGACCATTCATATGTCAAAAGGGTTGGAGTTTGATCATGTATTTGTGGTGGGCTTGGAAGATGGGTTGTTCCCTAATTTTTCAGCCATGCACGATCCCAAAGAATTGGAAGAAGAAAGACGGCTCTTGTATGTAGCCATTACTCGTGCAGAAAAAAAGTGTTATCTTACCTATGCCCTCAATCGTTTTAGATTTGGGCAGAATATCTATTCATCTGCAAGCCCCTTTATTGATGAGATGGACGAAAGTTATCTCGAGTTTTCAGGAGCCATTTATGACAGAATTCAAAGAAGAAACTATCAAAATAAAACTTATCAGGGAAACTACGGACATCAACATAAAACTTCAACTATCAAAGATGCGGGTAATAAGGCACCCAAAACAGAAGTGTCGTCTCCGCCAAAAACTCAGAAATTGGTAAGTGTAAATTCAATTAAACCTGATTCCAATCACACTCCGTTGTACGATCTAAAAACCGGAGAATGGGTAGAACATGAAAAGTTCGGAATAGGGGAGGTGAAAAATATCGATGGACAGGTGCCCAATATAAAAGCCACCATCGATTTTAAAAATGCAGGACAGAAGGTTATTTTGGTTAAGTTTGCAAGGTTGAAACGTGTAAATTAATAATGAAATATTTATAGAAATATGTGTGAAAAAGCGAAATTTGACTACAACACCGCACGCAATAAATTGATTTTGCCTGAATACGGCAGGCATGTGCAGAAATTAGTGGAATATTGTAAACGGCTGGAGGATCGCAATGAAAGAAACCGAATGGCATATGCAATAATTGAAGTAATGGGTAATCTTAACCCTCAAATCAGAGATTCTCAAGATTTCAAACAAAAATTATGGGATCATCTATTCATTATGTCCAATTATGAACTGGATGTAGACGCGCCTTACCCCAAACCCAAACCTGAAGAAGTAAATCAGAAACCCGAACCACTAAAATATCCAAAACATGATTTCACTCACAGGCATTATGGACGTTTGGTTGAGGCATTGATAGAAAAAGCGGCTGCCATGGAAAAAGGTCCTGCCCGCCATGCTTTCATCCAGTCCATAGCCAATTTGATGAAAAAATACTATTTGACCTACAACCGAGAATCTGTTGAAGATTATATTATTTTTAATGATATAGAAGCAATTTCTAAAGGAAAATTGAAAATCAAACCTGAGGACTTTAAACTTACCGCATCACAAGAAATTCTTGCAAAAAACCAATACAACAATAAAAAAAGAAAAAACAAGAATAAAAAAAGAAGAAAGTATTAAGTCCTCATGTCTTAACGGTTCCAAACAGAATAATACTTATAATTTCTTGAATTTGCATACAATTTTACTTTATACTTGAGGAATAAATTATTGGCAAAAAAAGCTATTTACTACTTTTAGATGATGCAGAAAGCTGTGTTAATCAAAATAATATCAATTGTTGCTTAATAAAATACCGCTATTCTTTCAAATATTATACGTTTTGCAATATCAAATTTTTAAGTGGATGTTGTTGCAAAGGCAGGTATAGTTTATCTAAATCTTTCCATTGATTGATCAAAGTATTTGCCCAAAGTAGATTATCCGGCAGAATGGCAGGAATTTGTTTTAAATTGATCAACTCGACTTTGCCCTGCTCATTTTTGACCGGTATCATAAAACGGTTGAAAAAGTCAATATTATATTTGGAGCCGAGCGTTTTAAAAAAACGGTTTAATTCATCTTGAGCACATCCGCCTATGTGATTCTTTGTGGTGTCTACCGCAATGACATAAAAAAAGTTATCAGGATTGGCAAGAATACTTTCTACAGGTTTCCCATGTGAAGACCATTGCTTCAAAAATTGATGAATTTCTTCCATCAACAAAAGGTTTTCTTCTTTCGTGATGATTCGATCAGGAAAAAAAATCCAGATTTTTGCGTTTGGTGATACAGTTGTATTCATATTTATTTTTTTAAAGTCCGGCTGCGATTAATTCGGCCAGGTCGATTACTTTGACATTTTCATTTTGATTTTTTAATTTGACACCATCGGTTAACATAATCATACAAAATGGGCATCCGGTGGCAATGACATCGGGTTTTAATTCCAGAGCTTCTTCTGTGCGTTCTATATTCACTTCTTTATTTCCCGGTTCGGCTTCTTTAAATACTTGTGCTCCACCTGCACCACAACAAAAAGATTCGGACCGGCATCTTTTCATCTCCACCAGGTCGGCATCCAATTGTTTTATCAATTCCCTTGGCGCTTCGTAAATATTATTTCCACGGCCAAGATAACACGGATCGTGAAAGGTTATTTTTTTCCCTTTAAATGACCCGCCTTGTACTTTTAATTTGCCTTCATCGATCAATTGTTGTAAAAACTGCGAATGGTGCAAAACTTCATAATTTCCGCCTAATGAAGGATATTCGTTTTTCAGCGTATTAAAACAATGCGGACATGTGGTAACAATTTTTTTGATTCCGTATCCATTGAGTGTTTGGATATTAACCATGGCTTGCATTTGAAACAAAAATTCGTTTCCCGATCTTTTGGCAGGATCGCCGGTGCATGACTCTTCTGTTCCCAAAACGGCAAAATCTATCTCGAGATGGTTTAAAATTTTGGCAAAAGCACGTGTGATTTTTTTGGATCTGTCGTCAAAACTGCCGGCACATCCAACCCAGAATAGAATTTCAGGTTGTTTGCCTTCTGCGGCAAATTGTGCCATGGTTTTTACTTTTAAAGTTTCGCTCATAGGTTAAGATTTAAAATTATTCATTTACCCAATTCAACCGATCGTTCATCGAAAATTGCCATGGAGCACCATTGTTTTCGATGTTGGTCAACATGGTGGTCCATTCCTGTGGCAATTTTGATTCTTCCATCACCAAATAGCGTCTTAAATCAATAATGATTGAGACAGGGTCAATATTGACAGGACAAATTTCGCTGCACGCATTGCATGTGGTGCAAGCAAAAATTTCCTCTTCGCTGATATAATCTCTGATAAGTGCTTTGCCATCGTCCACATTTCCATGTTGACGTTTGTGTTTACCCAATTCTTCCATGCGGTCTCTAACGTCCATCATTATTTTTCTTGGGGATAGTTTTTTCCCGGTGATATTGGCAGGGCATACCGAAGTGCAACGTCCGCATTCGGTACAAGTATACGCATTGAGTAATTGTATCCGGTTTAGATCCGTAACATCTTTAGCGCCAAAACGCCCGGGTTGTTCGTTTGATGCGGGGGCTTCGTATGGATTGGCATTTGGGTCCAGCATTAATTTAACCTCCCGGGTAACCGCTTCCAAATTGTCAAGCGCTGTTTTGGGTTCTAATTTGGAGAAATAAGTATTGGGAAAAGCCATGATAATGTGAAAATGTTTAGATATGGGCAAATAATTCAAAAATAATAACACGCCTATAATATGAAACCACCATGCACTACGCTCTACGATGATTAGCTGTTGGATGTCAAAGCCGGAAAATAAAGGATGAAGAAACGAACTGAAAGGAAATGCTCCTGCTTTGACATAATGATCTGCATTGAGTTGTTGCAATAAGCTGTCAGCAGCGTTCATCGTGAGAAATGCTGTCATCAATAATATTTCAAATATAAGGATAAGGTTTGCATCGGTTTTAGGCCATTTTGTCATCTCCGGATTGTGAAAGCGTTTAATTTTAAGAATATTTCTTCTTATTAAAAATACAATGCATGCTATAATAACGGCAACAGCAAAAAATTCAAAGGAAGCGATCAAAAAATCATAAAAACCTCCCATAAAGGACAAAACCCTGTGGGTGCCTGCAACACCGTCGATGACTATCTCTAGCATTTCTATATTGACGATTAAAAATCCCAAATAAACAATCAGGTGCAACAGACCGGCAACGGGCCGTGTAAACATTTTGCCTTGTCCGAGGGCCACCCGTGCCATGATTTTTAATCTTTCTTTCACTTCACCTTTAACGGTTACTTTCTTTCCAAGAAAGATATTGTCACGTATTTTCTTTAAACTACTAAAAAACCACAAGATTGAACCCGTAAAAATGACCGTGAAAATGATTTGACTTATCATACTTTTAAATGTTTTTATTATTTTTTTCTGCCTTCCGGACCATATTTGACAGTATTGGCCGGATTGGCATTTTTATCTTTTTTCCCAAATACCGAAAAATGAATGTATCTACCCGGATGCAGTCGCATATCTTCCAGCAATAAATCAAGATCTCTTGATACGGCTTCGATGTTTTTATACAAAGTGTCGTTATTCATCAATGCTCCAATCGTTCCCTCTCCACGGTTGATTTTGTCTAACAAATCAGTAAACTCTTTCAGTGCTAAGTTGGTGCGGTAAATAGTATTGGCAAATTGAGCGGCGGCTAATGTATCGCTAATGGCGGAAATATTATTGATGATGTTGTTGATTTTTGCCTGGTTGTTGTCAATGTTGGCGGAAATATTATTGACATGCCGCATCAATGTGCTTAAGGTACTGGATTCTTTGGCTACCAATGTATCTATCCTTTTGGCAGTTTTTTCAAAGGTACTGATGGATCTTTGAATTGATTGAAAACTTTTTTGCAACTGCATGCGTGCATCTTCGTTGAAAATGGCGGTAAATACGGTAACGGCCGAATCTATACTTTGTATCAAACCTTCTGCTTTAATTTTTAAAGGGAGAATCTGAGCATTTACTTCTTCGGTCAGTGATTTTTCAATATCTGATCTCAGAGTGTCTCCATCTTTCAATAATTCGGGCGACCTTCCCGGGTCAATATCTATGGCTTTTGTTCCCAAAAGGTCTGCCGAGATTATTTTGGCCACAGCATCTTTTTTAATTTTCAGCCCTTTTTCCGTGATCGAAAATTTCACCACAATTCTTCCGTCATACGAGGGGTGAAAAAATACTTCTTTGACTTGCCCTACCTGATATCCGTTGAATTTCACAGGGTTTGCCGGTTCAAGGCCATCTACTCTTTCGTAGATTGCATAATAATATCTTGATGAGTAAAATAGATTGGTTCCTTTGAGAAAATTAATTCCCCAAAATAACAACGCAATACCACCTACGGCAAATATTCCTATAACTGTTTCTTTACTTAATTTAATTTTCATGGATTTTTTAATTCACTAAAAGCATCCGCCAAAGATATTCTTTTTCCGTTTTTAAATGCAACTATAAATGAATCTTTAAATCCTTTTTGTTTTGCAATTTCTTGTAATTCAACAGCAGATTGATAATTGTTTGTGGCGCCGAAAGTGTATCTATAAAGCCCTCCGGCTTCATAAAACTCAATGTTTTCTAATCCGTTGAAAACAGCATCGTTGGGTTTTAATTTCTGTGTGGAAGTGAGAATTTGTACTTTAAAAACTATTTCGGAAGAATTTACAATTTCGGTGTTGTCTTTGTTTTTGTTGTTTTTGTTGTTTGTGGCCTGAGGGGTGTTGTTTTTGTTTTCTATTTCTTCTTTGTATTCTCTGAAAGCTCTGAAAATAGCCGAGGCGATATAATCCTGACCAATGTCTGAAGCCAAAAATTTTTCTTCATCTTTGTTGGTCAAAAAACCGGTTTCAATCAAAACACTTGCCATCTTGGTTTTCCAAAGTACCAAAAATCCTGCTTGTTTCACGCCTCTGTCGTATCTTCCGGCCCTTTCCCTGAATTGTTGTTGTATTTTATCTGCAAATTTCAAACTTTGCTCCAAATAGGCGCCTTGCATCAATGAGATGGCAATGTATGATTCGGGAGAGTGCGGGTCAAAGTCCTGATAGATGTTTTGATAATTTTCTTCCATTAAAATGGAAGCATTTTCACGCATAGCCACATTCAAGTTTGCTTCTGATTTGTGTAATCCCATGACATAGGTTTCTGTGCCAAAAGCTGATGGGGGGCCACTGTTGGCGTGTATACAAATAAATAAATCGGCATTGGCATCGTTGGCAATTCTTGCCCTTTCGTGTAATTCAACAAATTTATCTTCCTTCCTGGTATAAATAACTTTGATATCCGGAAAGTTTTCTTCGATATATTTTCCCAATTTGAGTGCTATGTTCAAAGCTACCGTTTTTTCGTTTGAGAAAGCCCCTTGGCAACCTCCGTCTTTGCCTCCGTGACCGGCATCGATTACCACGGTTTTGATTTTAAACATATCCTGTGAAAAAACAGGGGTATAAAATCCGCCAATCAATAAGGCAAGGAGTGTTAAAAATAGTTTAAACCTATGCTTTTTCTTTTTATCCAAGAGATGTTTTTTAATTTTATCCCGCAAATTTAACCAAGCAAAATTGTTTAGAATAAACATTTTAATACTATTTTACATTTTCTTTCCACTGAGTTTTCAACAATTATGCCTTTTTGGGCAAAGTATTGAAAACGATTCGCTATTGCTTTCAAACGACACTTTAGTGTCCGATACGGTCGAAAGCGATATTTCCCCTGATGCATTGGAGTATTCATTGATTTATGGTTGTCGTGATTCAATTTTAATCGATATCAAAAATAAGCAAATAAAGTTATTTGGAGAGGCACATGTGGAATATGGAGATGCAAAACTCAAGGCGTGGCAAATAACCATTTATTCGGACAGCTCGTTGATCGAAGCCAATGGCATATATGATTCGTTGGGAAGGTATATAGGTAAGCCCGAATTCAGCGATAATGGTCAATCTTTTACTGCTTATGCCATGCGATATAATTTTCAAACCAAAAAAGGAAAGATTGTAGATGTGATGACTCAAGATGGAGAAAGCTATGTGCATGGTCATGAAGTTAAAAGAATGTCAAACGAAGTGTTATATATCAAGCAAGGTAAATATACAACGTGTAGTTTGGATACCCCACATTTTTACATTCATGCTTCAAAATTAAAAGTCATACCGGATGAGCTGATTGTGACCGGCCCGGCATACATGGTTATCGAACAGGTCCCCACACCATTGGCCGTTCCTTTTGGTCTGTTTCCCAACAAAAAAGGAAAGGCCTCGGGTATTTTAATTCCCACTTATGGCGAATCGCCTGCACTGGGTTTTTATTTGTTAAATGGCGGGTATTATTGGACCGTAAATGATTATATGGATTTGTCAATCACCGGGGATATTTATAGTAAAGGTAGTTGGGGAGGCAAAATCAACAGTCAATATAAAAAAAGATATAAATATGACGGAGATTTTCAGTTTAATTATGCCGAGATTAAAAACTCCTATAGAGAATTCCCTGATTTTCAGTTGAACCGGGAGTTTTTTATTCGATGGAACCATCGGCAGGATCCAAAAGCGAGGCCGAATAGTAGATTTGTTTCAGGAGTCAACATAGGAACTTCAAATAATTTCAGAAATAATTTCAACAGTGTGTCTCAAGATTATTTGACCAATACGTTTGCATCCAATATTAGTTACACTTTGAATATTCCACGTTTTTTTTCACCGGCATCATTGTCGTTGAATGCGAGACACAATCAAAACTCTCAAACAAGGCAGGTAAACGTTTCTTTGCCTGATGTGGCTTTTACGGTGGCAAGATGGAGCCCTTTCAAAAACACCGGAAAGTTTGGTAAAGGACAATGGTATAAAAATATTGGAATAAGCTATACAGGAAATTTTAAAAATGAAATTACGACATACGATACATTGATCTCTCTCGATAATCTTGGAAATATTTATCAAAACAATTTGAAAAATGGAGCTTTGCATACTATCCCTTTATCCACCTCATTCAAAGCTTTGAAATATCTTACCATAACTCCGGCGGTCAATTATACCGAAAAATGGTATTTCCGTGAAATCAGAAAAGAATATGATCCTATGCAAGCGGGTGTTGTTGTGGATACTTTGACAAAATTTTCAAGGGGTGGTAATTTGTCTTATTCTGTCAATGCCACTACAAAATTATACGGTACATTTAATTTCAAACACAAAACCATCAAAGCTGTCAGACATGTGCTGACTCCCACGGTGGGAATAAGTTATTTACCCTCTAATTCTATCGATCAGCGTAATTATTTTGATCCAACAACGGGACAATCCATCAATTATTCCGTATATGAAAACTCTTTGTTTGGTACGCTTTTTCAAGCTGAAGCGGGTTTGATAAATTATCAAATTCTCAACAATGTAGAAATGAAAGTTTTGCAAAAGAAGGATTCTACAATGAAAACCGAAAAATTAAAGATATTTGAAAATTTGTCTTTAAGTGGAAATTACAATTTTTTGGCAGATTCATTAAGATGGTCCGATGTAAGAATTTCGGGTAGAAGTTATATCTCCAAGCAATTGTCACTCAATATGAATGCCACATTGACACCCTACCGGACGTCATACACAGGACAAAAAATCAACAGCACTTATTGGGATTACAATAAGACAATCGGTAGAATAACCGCTTTTTCGCTTGCTACATCATTTTCGTTAAGAAGCCGTTCTCAAGAAAAAACCGCCCAAAAATTGGCCAATCATATTCCCGACTCTTTAAAAGACCAACTCAATCTTAATCCCATGCAGTATATAGATTTTGATATTCCTTGGAATATATTTGTGTCGTACAATTTTAGTTACTCAAAACCGGGTTCATATCAAAAAGCAGCCATTACACATGCTGTTGGATTAAACGGTGATTTCAATGTGACAAGAAAATGGAAGGTGGCATTTATGACCAATTATGACATCGTAAAAGGAGCGTTTGCTTATACCTCTTTTGATATATACAGGGACATGCATTGTTGGGAAATGGCAATCACATGGGTTCCTTTTGGACTAAGAAAAAGTTATATGGTTAGAATTAATGCAAAATCAGCCCTGCTTCAGGATTTGAAAATTACGAGAAAAAGAGAATACTACGATTTGAACAGTTTATATTACAACTGAGATGATAGAAACAGATAAGTTGTCGGCATTGAAATCAGCGTTGAATAAAACGGTTTTTTTGTGTGTTGCCCCAAACTTGACGGTTTTTGTGTTTAGGGTTTCCCATTTTCCCTGTTGCATATACTCTGGAGCTTTTTCTTCCTGAGGAACAGGATGATTGAGAGATGGCTATTGAAAAAAGAAAAATGCAAACCAAACAACTTATCATGCCATATTTAATTTTTGTTACCATCAATCAATAATTTGAAAAACAAATTTATACAATATTTTATACGAAACAAAATTTTATTTGTTTTCAATAGTTCAATAATTTTAACATATTTTCGTTTAGGCGGGCGACGGCAAGAAAATTTTTCTCCAACGAAGGGGCAAAAGGTACAGGCGTATCCAACGAAGCGGTACGCATCACCGGGGCATCGAGATACTCAAAACAATTTTCGTTGATCCATGCAGCAATTTCTCCGCCTATTCCTCCGATCATGGTGTCTTCGTGAAGTATCATTACTTTACCGGTTTTTCTTACAGTTTGGGCTATGGCATCAAAATCAAGAGGAATCAATGTCCTTAAATCCAAAACATCTATCTCGTAATTCGGATTGTTTTGTTGCCATTGAAGTGCCCAATGTACACCCATGCCATATGTTATGACAGAAGCATGATTACCTTCGTGTCTTAACACTGCTTTTCCGAACGGTATTGTGTAATAGGACGTGGGTACATCATCTGAAATACTTCTGTAAAGAGCTTTATGTTCAAAAAAGATCACCGGATTGGGATCTTCAAAAGCTGTCAATAAAAGCCCTTTGGCGTCAAAGGGAGTAGAAGGATAAGCTATTTTTAATCCCGGTGTATGAAAAAACCATGCTTCATTGCTTTGTGAATGAAATGGCCCGGCTGCAACTCCGGCACCGGTTGGCATACGAACGACCACATCGGCATTTTGTCCCCAACGGTAATGAATTTTGGCGAGATTGTTGCAAATTTGTGTAATGGCCTCCGAAACAAAATCGGCAAATTGCATCTCAACCATGGCTTTCATACCCTTAATGCTCAACCCAAGGGCTGCTCCTACAATGGCTGATTCGCACAATGGCGTGTTTCGTACTCTGTCTTTTCCGTATTTTTCATAGAGTCCTTCTGTAGCTTTAAATACACCTCCGTATTCTGCGATGTCCTGTCCCATCAATATCAAACCGGGGTGTTTTTCCATGGCCTGATCAAGGGCATTTCTAACGGCATCAATCAATCGCATTTCTTGTTTGTTGTTATCCGGTGGTGTTTGTATAAAATAAAACGGTGCATATACATCGTTCAACTCTTCTTGTGAGTCGGGCACAATTTCAGGTTCGTCAAAAGCAATTTTTACTGCTTCGTCTATTTCTTTTTTTATTGCATTTTTGATTTGTTCTACCGAATCTTTTGACAAAATGTTTTCTTCAAGGAGGTATTTTTCATAATTTTCTACCGGATCTTTTTTGCTCCAAATTTCAAAAAGTTCTTGAGGCACATATTTGGTTCCGGAGGCCTCTTCGTGCCCCCGCATACGGAAAGTTATACATTCAACAAGAACAGGACGGGGATTTTCGCGTATTGATTCGGCAATTACTCTGATTTTATGATAAACTTCTAGTATATTGTTGCCATCAATCAATTCTGTTTCGATGCCGTATCCGGGGCCTTTGTCGATAAAATTTTTACATTTGAATTGTTCGGACGAAGGGGTGGAAAGTCCATAACCATTGTTTTCGATTAAAATGATAACAGGCAAATCCCAAACAGCAGCCACATTCACGGCTTCATGAAAGTCACCTTCGCTGGTAGCACCATCGCCGGTAAAAACCAGGGTGGCTTTTTTTTCTTTTTGTAATTTGCAAGCCAACGCTATTCCATCGGCAACTCCAAGTTGCGGGCCCAAGTGAGAAATCATGCCCACTATATAATGCTCTTTGGTGCCAAAATGAAAAGATCTGTCCCGACCTTTTGTATAGCCGCTTTTTTTTCCTTGAAATTGTGCGAATAATCTGGCCAAAGGCAAACCACGAGTAGTAAACACACCCAAATTTCTATGCATGGGCAGGATATATTCATCAGAAAGCATAGCCATGGCCGAACCTACCGAGATGGCTTCTTGCCCTATGCCGGAAAACCATTTGCTGATTTTACCTTGTCTCAACAATTTGAGCATTTTTTCTTCAATCAGTCGGGGCTTGACAAGTTGACGGTATAATTCTCTCAATAATTCGTCATCATAATGCCGGCGGTTGAATTCTATGGCTTTCATGAAAATGATTAAATTTTGGACAAATGTAAAAGAAAATATTCTTATGATGACAACTCCTTACTCATCCTCTCCAAATTCGTGTTTTTTCCATTCCGACCATAGATAATACACTCCATTGGTGACCAAATTTTTATTTTTTAAATTTTCGGCAGTGCTATTGTCGATGACAAATTTTTCGTTGACTTTTTGATAAGATGTTATGTTTATGACTTCAAAGGTGATGGATTGATCGTTTTCTCCGTTTTTTTCAAACAAGTGGAGTTGACCTTCATATTCAACAGCTGCTGTCTCAGGCAAATAAATCAGCGAATCGCCGGTGAAAATTTTACCTTCTATATACATTCCCGCAATCAAAATATTTTTTTCGTCGTGAATGTCTGCATGCAGATGTATGGCTCTTGAATTGTTTTCCACAGATTTGTTGATGGTGATGATTTGGGCGTCAAAATCTTTACCGGGAAATTGCAAAGTGGAAAACTTAACGTTTTGTCCTGTTTTGACAAATGATAAATCTTCTTCATAAACGATTAAATCGGCGTGTAAGTGTTCCGGATTGATGATAACCATCAAGGGGGTCATAGGGTCGGCATATTGCAATAGATTTATGTTTATTGATTCAACATAACCGTCAAAAGGACTTTTCAGCGACACTTTGTCAACCGGCCCGTTTTGAACAATCTCATCGGGTGAAAGACCCAACAATTCAAGTTTTTGGGCTGATGCAAGACATCCGGCCTTAACGGAGTAATACTGACTGCGTGTTTTGATAAATTCTTTTTCCGGGATGGCTTCTTGTTCAAATAAGTTTTTTTGTCTATTATATTCATTTTCCCAATAAATCAAATCATTGTAAAGTGAAATGTATTCGGACTGAAGTTTCAGCAAATCGGGATGAGCAAGCCGGGCTAAAATTTGCCCTTTTCTGACCTGTTGTCCTTCGATCACCGCAATGTTTTCGATGATGGCTCCAACGGGTGTTGTCAATGTGGCTTTATTTTGAGGAGGAATTTTCAAATAACCTTTTACTTGTATGAATGGATGAAAATACTCGGGTTTATACAATTGGGTTTCTATTTGAAATTTAGTCGCCAGATCTTTGTTTATCTTCACTAAACCGGATTCTTCTAAATTGTTTTCTTCTGTCGAATTGTTTTTTTGATTGCATGCAAACATGACAATGGAAATCAATAGCAAGATATTAATTTTAAGAAATTGAAAATTTTTCATGGTATTCATTTTTTAAAGTCCTTTTAAATAAAGCCATTCGGCATATGTTGTATAATAATTTTTCAAAATGTCCAAATATTGTTTTTCAAGTTCAAAACTTTGATTGATCATCTGCCAAAATTGTTGGAATGTAATTGCTGAAGAACCGTAAAGAATGAGGGCTTGTTTTTTGATTTTTTCTATAAGAGGGAATGATTGACTTTCGAACGTCAATTTTTGCTGCTTCCATTGGTTTAATTCTATTCCGGTGGTAAGAATTTTGTTTGACCAAATTTTTTTTTGCCATTCAAGTTCTGCATATATCGATTCGGATTGAAGCTTTGATGCTTTCACCAAATTTTTTTGTGCATGGTATATGAGAGGTATTCCAATTCCTATCTGGAAACTTGAAAAGCGGTCGTTTATCGTTGTAATGGTTCCATCACTGTTGGGTTGTCCTCTTAAACTCATGTTGTAATATGTCAATGAAAGTTTTGGCCACCATTCGTTTTTTTGGATTTTCCATTGAATTTTGGCTACATCTTGTTTGCTTTGCAAAAGCGTAATCCATGGACTTTCCCGATAGTGTGTGGTATCAGACTCTAAAATTAACTCGCCATCAACCGGGTAATCAGGCAGATTTACTTCTTGTCCGGTATAAATTTTTATTGTTTCATAAACTTTTTGCAATTGACTTTCATTCTGCAGTATCTGCAGTTGCAGGTTTCTTTTGAGATTTTCTACAATTTCATATTCCAATGTGGTGATATCGCCATTTTGGGCTTGTGAGGCGGCAATTCTTTTCCATTCATTCATCATACTGTCTTGTTGTAAAAGAATTTGTTTCGATTTAAGCCCAATCATCCATTGAATCCATAATTGACGGATATTTTTTTTAATTTCAATTTCAATGATCCGGGGGGATAAATTGGCAATTTCGGTTTGTTTGTTTAATACTGATTTTTTAGCAATGTAAACTTGAGGCAGATCAAAAGTTTGATTGATTTGATATGCCAGGTCATTGTAGAAACTATTGTATTGCCCATAATGCAAAGAAAATTGCGTATACCCCGGATTGAATGCGGTTTTCTTTTCGTTTGCAGATTTTTGATATTGCAACTCGGCCGATTTTAACATAAGATGATCTTGAATTGATAGATCAATCAATTGATCTACGTTCTCGACGTTAATTTGGGAAATCAGGTCCATGTAACACGCCTGAAAGCCAAAAAGGATGATTAGTATTTTTTTCATGGTTTTAAAGTTTTTTTGGCTGAATAAGTATCATAAAATAGCAATGGCAACAATATTAAAATCAAAGTGGTGGAAGTAAACATACCACCTATGACCACCGTAGCCAATGGGCGTTGTACTTCAGCCCCGGCTGATTGCGAAAAAGCCATGGGTAAAAATCCCAAAATGTCGGTCAAGGCAGTTAGCAGGATGGGTCTGATTCTAATTTTGGCTCCTTGAACACTCAATTTTTTCAGTGAGATTTCATTTTTTTTGAGTTCATTCCATACGTTGAAAAGCACAAGTCCGTTTAACACCGCCACACCAAACAGAACTATAAAACCCACCCCGGCAGAAATACTAAAATTGATGTCTCGCAGATAAATTGCCCAGATTCCACCTGTAAAGGCAAAAGGCACTGCAGTATAAATCAACAATGTTTGCCGAAATGATTCGATGGCAAAGTATATCAGCAATCCGATGGTGAGCAAAACAATGGGGACCAACCAGGCAAAAGTGCTCAATGCCCTTTCATAATTTTCGTATGCTCCACCGAAAGCGATTTTGTAGCCCGGGGGAAGTAGAAGTTTTTTTTCAAGTTTATTTTGAATGTCTTCAACCACCGATGCCAAATCGCGGTTTCTTACATTGACACCAACATAGGAACGTCGGTGTGTATTTTCGCGGCTTATTTGTAATGCTCCGTTGACAAAACCAATATCGGCAATTTGTTTTAACATAATCTTATGACCTTGTGGGGTCGTTAAAGGAATATTGCCGATAGATTCCACAGATTGTGAAGATGCGCTATCGAACCGCAGCATCAAATCAAATCGTTTGTTATTTTCTAAAATCTGACCCGCTTCTATTCCTGCCACAATGGCTTGTATTGTTTGTTGTACATCTTCCACAGAAAGGCCATACAGAGCCAATTTGTGACGTAAAATTTTGATATTGATTTGGGGGTGACCCGAAATGGCTTCGGTCTTAAGGTCGGCAACTCCCGGAATATCCTTGATAATTTGGGCTATTTGCCGGGCAATGCTGTCAAGCGTGTTCCAATCATCTCCAAATATTTTTATGGCCAAATCTTCTCTGACACCCGATAACAATTCATTGAAACGCATTTCGATGGGTTGGGTGAATATAAAATTGACTCCGGGAATAATAGAAAGTGTTTGTTTCATTTTTTCAATCAGTTCTTCTTTGGTTGAAGCCGACGTCCATTCATCTTTGGGTTTTAAGGTGATGATGCAATCACCCATTTCTATAGGCATTGGGTCGGTTGGAATTTCGCTTACACCAAAACGGCTGACCATTTGTTTTACTTCCGGGAAATTCTTTTTGAGTAAACGTTCCACTTCGGTGGCAATTTTCACCGATTCCGAAACCGAGCTTCCCGGTTTGAGCAGAATATGCATAGCCATATCGCCCTCGTCCAGGCGCGGAAGGAACTCACCACCCGAACGAAAAAACAAGAAAATGCCGGAGGCCATGAAAATGAAAGAAAAGGCATAGATTATTTTTCTATATCCAAAAAGCCGTAGAAGAAATTTTTCATACGAATTTTCAATCTTTTCCATCCATTTTTCTCCAATGGTTTTTTTATTGTCATGCCGAATCCATAACGCAGTTAAGGCCGGAACATACGTTAAACAAAGCAAAATTACCCCCAGCATGGCAAAAGCAAAGGTATATGCCATGGGTTTAAACATTTTTCCCTCAACTCCTTGCAACATCAAAATAGGAATAAAAACGATCAATATGATAAACTGTCCGAAAAAAGCAGAGCTCATCATATTGCCGGCAGCCAAAGTGGTGATGTTGTCTTTAGAAGGAGAAATATTTCCGGGTATAAGCAATTTACCGGACAAATAAGCCAATGTGCCTTCAACAATAATAACGGCTCCATCGACCAAAATACCGAAATCAATGGCGCCTAAGCTCATCAGGTTTATCCAGGTTCCGGTGATTTTCATCAATAAAAAAGCAAACAGAACTGCCAGGGGGATGGTGCTGGCAACGATAATTCCACCCCGGAAACTACCCAATAAAAAGACCAGTACAAAAATTACTATCAAGGCTCCCAAAATCAAATTTTCTTTTATGGTAGAGGTGGTCGATGAAATAAATTCGCTTCTGTCGACAAAGGGTTTGATTTTGATGCCGGGAGGAAGTATGTTTTGAATTTCTTCTATTTTTTCTTTTACGTTGACAATTACTTGATTTGCATTAAAATCTTTGAGCAACAAAACCACTCCGCCCACGCATTCACCCTGTCCATTGGCTGTTACCACTCCATATCTAATGGCGTGACCTTCATTCACGCTGCCTATATCTTTAATCAAAACAGGAAGTCCGTGTATTGTTTTGATCACTGTGTTGGCTATGTCGTCAATCGATTGCATCCGACCTTCCCCACGAATAAAGTAGGCCTGATGGTTTTTCTCAATATATGCGCTGCCACTGTTTATATTGTTTTTTTGCAGGGCATTCAAAATGTCGGTGAGAGAAATATCCATAGAAGACAGTTTGTAAGGATTGATGCGTACTTCATATTGTTTGACAAATCCTCCAAATGAATTTACTTCCACAACACCCGGGATCATTATCATATGACGTTTGATGATCCAATCCTGAATTGTCCGCAAATCGGCGAGTGAATAAAACTTCTTGTATGCAGGGTCTACTTCTAATCTGTATTGATAAATTTCTCCCAGCCCGGTGGTGACCGGACCTAAAAAAGGAGAACCAAATTCTTTGGGAATTAATTGACGTATTTCGCTCAACTTTTCCATGAGCAATTGCCTTGGAAAGTATGTTCCCATTTCTTCTTTAAACACCACGGTAACGACAGACAAACCAAAACGTGAAACAGACCTTATTGCTTCGACACCTTGAATATTTCCTATGTTGATTTCTACCGGATGGGTGATATATTGTTCAACTTCTTCGGTGCTTAACCCCGGAGCCAATGTAATAATTTGAACTTGATTGTTGGTGATATCCGGAACTGCATCTACAGGAATATGAAAGAGCGAGTATAGTCCGGCCAATGACCAAATGCCTGTCAATACAAACGCCAACCATTTATGTTGCACAAAAAATGCAATGATTTTGCGTATCATACATAAAAATTTTAATGATTTAAGCTTGGAAAAAATTAATAGAAAAAGATAATAGACGGCTTAAACAACCGGAGGCGCTCTCAGAGCGAAGTTGTAAAAATAAAATGATGATGGTTTGAATCCGGATAGTTGATTGAAATGAACAAATATGTCGTGAATAAAAAATTTGAAAATTCCGGATAAAGATTTAGACGATGCAAGATAAAAAAGAAATAAAATGAGAAAAATAAAACCAAATGCTATATGAAAACCCATTACTTCCTGGTCAAGATTGTGTGGAATTGATGTGATGATCGAAAGAAAAATTTCCAACCATTGTTGGATGTTATTCTGACCAAACAACGATCCGCTGGTACAATGCTCGTGTTGTGATAAATCTTCTTGGTTGTTAGTAAAATGAAGAATATCATAGTGGTTGTTGTGGATTTGATGGCGGTGAGGAAAAAAGGTATGAGAAAGAAAAATAATGTAGATGAGAAGAATACAACGGGAAACTATATTTGGTTTTTTGGGAAAAATCATATGACAAATGTACGATAATATTCTTCACATTTCAAAAATAAAACAAACCATTTGTTATTCTCATTTGCCTTGTCAAAATATGATTATGGTTGAATAATAGTTGTAAGTTGTTTTTTTTATTTGAAAAAACATTACATTGATGAAAAAATAACCTCACACAATTTATTACTGCAAACAACATTGTAAGAAGCATATGGCATTTATGTAAATGACCACATGAAATACAACCAGGGTTATTTACATATTACACCAATTGCAAAGGCGATTTGACTGTTTGTTTCAGCAAAGCTTTTTCGAGCACTTCATCCATTTTTTCGACATAGGTGAAATTCAGCCCTTTAATATATTGTGGTTTAATCTCTTTTACATCTTTTTCGTTGTCCACAGAAAGAATTATCTCTTTGATACCGGCTCTTTTTGCAGCCAGTATTTTCTCTTTAATACCCCCTACAGCCAACACTCGTCCTCTCAAAGTGATTTCTCCTGTCATGGCAAGTTTGCTTTTTACTTTTCTTTGTGTAAATGCCGATGCAATTGCAGTAAGCATCGTGATGCCTGCCGATGGTCCGTCTTTCGGAATAGCACCTTCGGGCACGTGTATATGCACATCCCATTTGTCGAAGACCTCCGGGGCAATATGAAATTTATTTGCAATGGACTTAAAATAATGAAAGGCAATAGTGGCTGATTCTTTCATCACATCTCCAAGGTTTCCTGTAATGGTCAATTTGCCTTTGCCCGGGCTAAGACCAACTTCGACAAACAAAATATCCCCTCCGGTGGGCGTCCAGGCAAGTCCGGTCACCACACCTGCCACATCGTTCCCTTGATATTTGTCCAACGAATGTCCCGGACCAAGTATATTTTCAATTTCCTCGGCATGAACAATTTTTTCAAATTTCTCACCCAGTGCTTTACTTTTGGCACGATTGCGAATGATTTTGGCAAGTTTTTTTTCAAGCCCTCTTACACCTGATTCGCGGGTGTGCTCATTGATGATTTTTTCGATAGTTTCGGGAAGAATTTCAATTTCGTTTTTTTGCATGCCATGTTCAACCAACAATTTTGGGATTAAATGCCTTTTTGCTATTTCTATTTTTTCTTCAATGGTATATCCGTTAATTTCAATTATCTCCATGCGGTCGAGCAAAGCCGGTTGAATGGTTGACAAGTTGTTTGCCGTGGCAATGAACAATACTCTTGACAGATCGTATTCGATCTCCAGGAAGTTGTCATAAAATGCTTTGTTTTGTTCCGGATCGAGCACTTCGAGCAATGCCGAAGAAGGGTCACCATGAATGTCGCGCCCAAGCTTGTCAATTTCATCTAAAATGAATACAGGATTGGATGATTGGGCTTTTTTGATGTTTTGAATAATTCTCCCCGGCATGGCACCAATATATGTTTTGCGGTGGCCGCGAATCTCAGCTTCATCGTGCAATCCGCCCAGCGACATTCTGACATATTTTCTTCCGAGGGCTTCGGCAATGGATCGCCCAAGAGACGTTTTCCCTACTCCCGGAGGGCCGTATAAACATAAAATCGGGGCTTTCATGTTTTTTTTGAGTTTCAACACAGCCAAATGTTCAATGATTCTTTCTTTTACTTTTTCCAATCCGAAATGATCGCGGTCGAGAATTCTTTGTGCACGCTTTAAATCGAATCTGTCGCGGGTATAATGATTCCATGGCAGATCCAACAATGTTTCGATATAGTTTACTTGAATTGAATATTCGGCTGCGGCAGGATTGAGACGTTGAAGTTTTTCAATTTCTTTTTCAAATCTTTCTTTGGCATGACTAGGCCACTTTTTTTTGGCAGCCTTTTCTTTAAAGGCCTTTATTTCAAGTTCTTGTGGAGTTCCTCCAAGCTCTTCCTGTATTTGTTTCAATTGCTGATTTAGAAAAAATTCCCGTTGTTGACGATCAAGGTCGCTTTTAACTTTGCTTTGAATTTCATGCTTCATCAACAATAATTTATGCTCCATAGACAGATGATGAAGCACTTTTTCGGCGCGGTTGGTGATGTTGATTTCTTCGAGCAGGGCTTGTTTTTCTTCAACTTTAATATTGAGATTGGATGCGATGAAATTTATCAAAAAAAATGGACTTTCGATATTTTTGATAGCAATGGAAGCTTCTGAGGGAATGTTGGGCGATAATTTTATGATTTGTAAAGCCAAATCGCGGATGGTCGATACCAGAGCTTTAAATTTTTCGTCTTTGGGCATTTCAGCATGAGTAATGGGAGATACTTTTGCCACAAAATAAGGCTCGGTTTGTAACATTTCGATGATTTCGAACCTGCGTTTCCCTTGAATGATGGCGGTAATATTGCCATCGGGCATTTTCAGCATTTTGAGAATTTTGGCCACCGTGCCTATTTTGAAAATATCCTTTTCTTCAGGATTTTCTATTTTGTCATCTTTTTGCGCGGCAACACCAATAAGTTTATTTCCGGCATAGGCATCTTTAATGAGATGAATACTTTTGTCACGCCCTACGGTGATCGGTATGACGATGCCGGGGAAAAGTACGGTATTGCGAAGAGGTAAAATTGGCAGGGTTTGAGGCACCTCTTCATTGTTCATTTTTTCTTCGTCGTCCTCCGTCATTAAAGGAACAAACTCTACTTCTTCGTCTAATATGTTGGGAATAAAAAAGTTGTCTGCATTCATGAGCAAATGTTTTTAGATTGAGCTAAATAATTGTTCAATAAGCTTGCCAAAGAGCAAAAGATGAAAAAATGTCAGGTAAGATGTTGGTAAACATGTTCAACAATCATGAGATATTCTTCAGTGGGTTTCACTTGGCGTCGTTCCATGACCCGGTGAATCATTTCTATGGCTTTGTCAAGTTGAAATTTATTGGAACGGTGGCCGCCCCAAGAAAAAGCGGGAATATGTTTTGGCGGAAAGCCCGGCATAAAGATATTGGCAAAGGGGCCGCAAACGGTACCGGTATTAAACTGTGTGTTAATGGCCGATTTGGCATGGTCGCCCATGATTAAGCCACAAAACTGCAGTCCTGTGTTGATCCATCCGTTTTCTTTATAGCTCCATACGGTTATTTCACTGTAATTGTTCTTAAGATTGGAATTGTTGGTGTCGGCTCCTAAATTGACCCATTCGCCAATCACGGAGTTTCCGATAAAACCGTCATGTGCTTTGTTGCTATAAGCGGTAAAAATGCTGTTGTTTACTTCGCCTCCTACCTTGCAATAGGGTCCTATGGTTGTTGGCCCATATATTTTCGCTCCCATTTTCAATTGGGCATGTTCGCCCAAATAAAAGGGTCCGCGAATCATACATCCTTCCATTATCTCGGAATGTTTGTCCAATATAACCGGACCGGAAGTTGCGTTGATGACCGTTCCCGGTTGTATGATGGCAGAGGGATGCATGTATATTCCCGCGCCTTTTATAAAAACTCCGGGTATTTCATTTACCAAAACAAAATCTTCAGGAAGAAGATTTATATCTATAGCAAACATTTTTTGGTTCCAAAGAAACAGTTCCCAAGGTCTGGTGAAACATTCAATTTCAAATGTATTGCTTATTTGAGAGGGGGATGTGTTTTGTTTTAAATATCCTTGTACATCAGACCAATCAACGGGAATATCATTGGTGAGCGCAGCGATAAAAAGATCTCCCATCCATAATGATTCACCAGTATTGATTTGCAAAATTTTTTCAATCAACTTTTGTGTAGGGACAATATTGGGGTTTATTATCAGGGAAATACCGGGCGAGGGCGAGTTATACAAAGGCAATAGATAATTTTCTGTAAAATATCCGGTTGTCTTTAAATTGGTCAATAATTCCCAACGTTGGCGAAAGGTGAAAATGCCGGAACGCAATTCGGCAAAAGGTTTGAAAAATGTCAAAGGCAAAAAATCCTTATGATAGAAATCGGTAAATATTAAGTTTTGGATATTTTTCATAGCAATGCAAATAAAACAAAAAAAGCATTTATCTGATGATAAATGCTTCTCAAAATAAGACGAGTCAAAGAATTATTTTTGATGTCTTTCGTAACGTTTTTTAAACTTATCGATTCTTCCGGCAGTATCGACAAATTGCATTTTACCGGTGTAGAATGGGTGGGATTTATGGGAAATTTCCACTTTTATCAATGGATATTCGTTGCCGTCTTCCCAGACGATGGTTTCTTTAGATTGAGCAGTAGAACGGGTTAAAAAAGCATAGTCGTTGCTCATATCTTTAAATACTACCAAACGATAATTTTCCGGATGAATACCTTTTTTCATAACGTATTTATTTTTTTAGGACTGCAAAAGTAATAAATATTTTTTTAGTTTGTGAGAAAAATCCAAAAAATATGATTGGCTAAATTCCCCGGCAAAATCAATCGCTTGCAATTATTTTTTCTTCCTGAGTTCGATTAAGGTTATTTCAGGATTGATACCTATTCTGGCCGGCATGCCAATATAACCATACCCCGTATTGACATAAATTTTTTGGGCATTTTCATTTTCATATAATCCGCCCCAATATTTGTAAATGCCGGCAGATGGGCTCCAGCGGAAGTTTTTGGTTCTAATACCCATTTGCATACCGTGTGTGTGGCCGCTAAGCGTAAGAGGAATATTTAATTTTTGTTTTTCTACCACATGTTCGAAATGGGTCGGGTCGTGCGTTAGCAAAATAGTGAAATATTTATCTAAATCTAAATTGTTGGTGGCTTTTTCTATATCGCCATATTTTTGAAATCGAGCATGATATCCCCAATTTTCAACTCCAATCAAAGCAATCTTATCGGTGGCCTTTTCGATCAACACATGTTCGTTTTTCAACAACCGCCAACCAAGCGTTTGATAAATCTCCTCCATTAATTGCATATTGTGCAATTTGCCGGTTAAATCATCTTTTCCATAGAAGTAATCGCCATAATCATGGTTGCCGAGAATAGCATAAACAGGCAAGGATGTAATTTGTTTTAAAACGGGTAAAAAGTCCAGAGCTTCTTCTGCAATTTCGTTCACCAGATCGCCGGTAAACACCACAATGTCTGCTTGCAGGTTTTTCATGCTACGGGTAAGTTGTAGAATAGGTTCTTGTGACAAAAAACTGCCTAAATGCAGATCGGAAATTTGTATGATTTTAAATCCTTCGAATGCCTCCGGCAAATTGTCAAAATATAGAGTTTCATGAAAAATTTTATTGCTGAATGGCTTAATGATAGAAAATGATAAAGTGGAGAATGGCAAAGATGCCGCCATCAGAGAAACCTTTGAGATAAACTCCCTTCTTGAGGGATTATAAACGGGGGAGCGGTAGAATGATTTTTTTATTTGTCCTGATATGTAAATCAGAAAATATCCTGTCAAAAAGATGATTTTAGATAGTTGACAGGCCAAATAAAAAAATGCCAAATGGTTGCGGAGCAATTTGTAAGGATAAAATTTCAGCCAATAGGATAAAAGTAAATATGACATCAAAATATACCCGCCGGCACTTAGAAAAAGAATGAAATTATACAAGAAGGATTTTGTTGATGGCCAGGAAGATTTTTTGATAACATAAAAAAAGATGGCATCGATAAGTAAATTAAGAATGATGATAGAAGTAAAAAATATCCAATACATCATTTGCGATTTTTACTATGCTTAAAAAGAAAATCTTTTTCTTGTTTAGTCAAACTTTCGTAACCATAACGTGATATTTTATCCAAAATGGCATTAATTTTTTCTTCGTTTTGAGCTTCACGTTGGGGATCATAAATTTTCATTTTGGGCTTTGGTTTAAAGAATTTAAAATTGTGTAGCGTGATGATATCATTCCAAACAAAAAGATTGAACCATTTTACATAGGCCCACCCGGCAAAGATTCCTCCTATGTGGGCTGTTTGTGAAAGAGACCATCCGGGTTGTCCAAAAATCAATAACAATACATAAAAAAGTGTGACATATTTTAAGGGGAAAGGACCTATAAAAAACAAATAAACCGGGAGGTTGGGACTGTAAATGGTGGTAGCTACAAGAATGGCAATGACGGCACTTGATGCACCTGCCAAAAATACAGTATCCGAGGTATCAAAAAATAATGCTGTCAACAGAAAAAATAATCCACCTGCAAAAGATCCAAACAGATAAAGCGTCAATAAACGGTTTTCTCCCAAAAAGCTTGTAAAAATTTGACCTGTAAAAAATAAGACGAGCATGTTAAAGAAAAAATGCCAAAATTCGAAATGCAAAAAACTATAGGAAAAAAGTGCAAAGGGTAATGAATACCATCTGTCGAAATCGTTTGAAACCATCAGATGGTCGATGACAAGTGTGTAAAGTCCGGTATGTATAAATCTCAATATGGCAGTGGCAAGAAAAAACACAGCATTGACAACGATCAATTTTAACAACATATTCCATTGAACCGGTTGCATGAATGGCGTCATTTAATATAAAGTACCTTTGAATTTTTTTCGGATATACAAATAAACAAATCCTCCTAACATACCTCCGATATGGGCAAAGTGTGCAACATTGTCGCCGGGATTGTAATTGATGCCGGCATATAGCTCAATGGCTCCGTATATTATCACAAAATACTTTGCTTTCAAAGGAATGGGAGGGATCAACAGCATTAATTCTGTGTTGGGAAACAGCCAACCAAAAGCAAGCAAAATTCCAAACACGGCTCCGGAAGCACCAATCATAGGAGTGTCGATGCGATAGTGATAATACATTTGCATAAACTCATACAAATCATTTTGTCCTGAAAATTGTGCCGGATTTTTTGCCCAATCGGTAAGCATGGATTGAATTTGGGCGGCAGCTTCGGGATTAATGATTTTAAGAGGGGCATATTTGTCGAGAAATTGCTCAAACAGCTCAATGGAAGGTGTGTTGTGAAATTGAGCAATCAAATTCCACATTTCCGAATAAATCCAGGTTTGATAACCAAGATAAATCAAAGCTCCGGAAAGAGCCGTAATAAAATAATACATCAAAAATTCTTTCCCTCCCCAGACAGTTTCCAAAATCCGTCCAAACATCCATAAGGCAAACATGTTAAAAAACAAATGAAAAAAATATGTGTGGGTAAAAAAATGGGTAACCAACTGATAAGGTTGAAAATGATTAGATTCCCAATAATACAATGCCAAATAATTGTCTAACGGAATATGCAAGGTAGAAGGTAAAATATTGGCAGCCAAAAAAACAAGAATGTTGATAATCAAAAGGTTTTTTACAACAGGCGGGGTACTGCTAAACATAAATTTAGTTTTTAATTTGAATTTCGGCCACCGTACTACCACCTCCCGGATAAATCAAAGGTTCTTCACAAGCCAGCCATTGTTGCAAGATCATTTGATTTTCTTCTTTTTTCAGAGGAGTTCCGTTCCGCACGGCAGTTTTTTGGGCCAAAAGTAAGGCAATTTGGTGACCGATTTTTAATTCTTTTTGGTCTTTAATGTTAAATTCTTTTAATACATCTTTGATAATGGAGGCATAATTGCTGTGAGTCATAAATGAAGGTACTCCATGTATGGCAAATGTTCTTGGACCAAAGGACTCGATTTCGAATCCTATTCTTTGCAGCCATTCATTGGCATCTTGCAAATGAATCAATTCAATGTCGCTTAATTCGAATGTGTCGGGAAGCAATAATTTTTGAGTCGATACTTCGTTGCTTGCCAGTGATTGGATAATTTTTTCATAAATAACTCTTACATGGGCTTTGAAGCGGTCTATGGCTATCAGGTTGCCGTTTAAAATAAAGAGAATATATTGATGACGGTAAACGAGAAAATCATCGGTGTTTTGTTCCGACGGCAATTCGATGAGCTTATCCGAGGGAGAGGCAGCCGGGTCGGGCACGTCATAAAACGAACGGATTTGATCGAAAGATGGTTGTTGTTTTGTATCAGCTCGTTTGGGAAATTGGCTTCCGTTGGATTTTTCATTGGAATGAACCGTTGGGGTTTTAAATGGATTGTAATCAGGGTTGAACGAAATACGTGGAACTTTTATTTTTTGTGGTGAGAGTTCAAGATCGTCGAAAATTCTCTCACGGTCAAAATCCAAACTTGGTGCGATTTGAAATTTTCCAAGCGATTGGCGTACCGTGGTTTTGAGTATTTGATAGATGGCTTTTTCATCTTCAAATTTCACTTCTGTTTTGGTGGGATGAATATTGACATCTATTTTTGATGGGTCACAATTTAAAAAAATAAAATATGCAGGGTTTTCGCCTGATGGCAGCAAATCTTCATAAGCATCCATGACAGCATGGTGCAAAAAGGGATATCGGATATAACGTTGGTTGGCAAAAAAGAATTGCTCAGTACGGTGTTTTTTGCTGTATTCGGGTTTTCCTATAAATCCGGTGATGGAAATAATGTCGGTTTGAGTGTTGACCGGTACAAGTTTTTCATTTATTTTTTCTCCAAAGATGGCAATAATTCGTTGTTTCAATTGACCGGGCATATAATCGGCTACAGGTTGTTTGTTGTGAGTGACAGTAAACCTGATATCAGGATGGGCAAGGGCAATTCTTATCACTTCCTGCATGATCATTTTCCATTCGTAAGAATCAGAACCAAGAAACTTTCTGCGTGCCGGTACGTTAAAAAAAAGGTTTTTTACATTCACACAAGTGCCTTTGTTCCAAGCTACAGGTTCTTCTTTAATTAATTTGCCTCCGTGGATTTCAATGTAAGTACCGGTGTTTTCTTCTTCTGTTTTAGTAAACAACTCCACCTGGGCTACAGATGCAATAGAGGCCATAGCTTCTCCGCGGAATCCTTTTGTGTGTATGTGAAAAAGATCTTCACTGTTGGTTATTTTAGAGGTGGCATGACGTTCGAAACATAAACGGGCGTCAGCCCTTGACATTCCCTCTCCGTTGTCTATTACCTGAATCAGTGTTTTTCCCGAATCTTTTACATTGAGTTCTATATGATTGGAGCCGGCATCGATAGAATTTTCCAATAATTCTTTTACTACCGAAGCCGGTCTTTGCACCACTTCACCTGCAGCAATTTGATTGGCAACTGTTTCGGGCAATATTTGTATTTTGCCTAACATTCATTAGTTTTGCCACAAAGTTAAAGATACTTTTATCAATTTAAAAAGTTGTTTTAAACATGGGGTTTTTAAAAGAATTCAAAGAGTTTGCATTTAAAGGCAATTTGATTGATATGGCTGTTGGGTTTGTTATGGGAGCGGCCTTCACCAAACTTTCAGGATCATTTATCAAAGGGATGGTCATGCCTTTGGTAGGATTGCTTCAGGGAAAAGATATGAGTGATTGGAAATGGGTGGTTAAACAAGCACAAACAGACGAATCCGGTAAGATTATTGCCGAAGAAGTGTCGGTGAAATACGGTGAGTTTTTAAGCGTATTGATAGAATTTTTGTTAGTGGCTTTTGTGATGTTTCTATTTGTTAAAGCTATTAATGCAATGAGAAAAAAAGAAGAAGCCAAACCGGCTTCTCCGCCTGCGCCTTCCAAAGAAGAATTGTTGTTGACCGAAATAAGAGATCTATTAAAAAAGAATTCATGAAAAAAATTAAGTGCTTTTTCATTCTCGGGTTGTGCTTTGTTATGAAAATTTATGCACAGCCTTCAACGGGAAATTTGGTCGATTTGATCAAAGAAAAAAAAGATACGGTTTTAGGGTGGAAATTTTCCGGAATTTACAATTTAAATTTTTCTCAATCACAATATTTTAATTGGGCTTCCGGTGGTCAAAATTCCATAAACATTAACTCTTTGTTATCTCTCAATTTGCAAAGATTATGGGAGAAAAGCTGGTTTGAAAATCAATTAGATCTGGCTTATGGTATTTTATCGCAACAGGGTCAAGGAATTAGGAAAACTGACGATAAAATTGAATTTTTGAGCCGTTTTGGTTATCGGGCTTTTAAGAATGGCTATTACGCTTTTTTGTTAAATTTTAGAACGCAATTTGCTCCGGGTTACAATTACCCTAACGATAGCGTGAAAATTTCGGATTTTTTCGCACCGGCCTATATTATGGGCGCATTGGGTATAAATTATGGCCCGGACAAAAACATTACGATATTTGCTGCTCCGTTAACCACAAAAATTACTATAGTCAGGGACACGATGCTGGCCAATCAGGGCGCTTTTGGAGTAAGACCTGCCGAGTATGATGGAAATGGCCAATTGCTTCAACCCGGACAAAACATTCGATATGAAATAGGGGGGTATATTAGAATAGCCTCCAAAAAGGAGATAATGGAAAATGTGGTTTGGCAAATCAGGTCTGATTTTTTCAGCAATTATCTTAACAATCCGCAAAACATTGATATCAACGCAGAAAGCATTTTTAATTTTAAAATCAATAAATTTCTTTCGGCTTCACTATCTATAGCCGTTATTTATGATGACGACATCATTATCAAACAAGACACAAATGATGACGGCATCATAGATAAACAAGGTCCAAGAACACAATTTAAAGAGGTTTTTGGCTTGGGGGTTAATTATAAATTTTAGTAACACTTTTATAAATCCCGATTTGTCGGAATGACATTCTCCAAATTGTCGCTTTTAGAATTGCGGAGTAGCCAACAATTTATTTGATCGCGGCAAGAAAAAATATTCTTTTTGCGGTTATCAATCCCGGATATAAATGGTTGTGTTTTTATTTATTTTTTATCATCTTTGTTATATAAAACAACATTGAATTCCGGGTAACCATATTTTTGACATTTGCCTGCAATGAAGCAAATATTGAATTTCCAATAAAAATTGTTTTGAAAAGCATTTCAAAAAATAACGATCCATTGATTAAAAATGAGGTAGATAACCTTTTTCGTAAACGTTTTTATGAAAAAATTTTACAACGATCGAAAGTATTGTTCATTGCAAGCATGATTCTTTATCCGGCATGGGCAATCAATGATTATATTTTTGCAAGGGATTTGTTTTACTTGTTCTTGGGTTTACGTTTGTTGGCTTTGGTTGTCATGTTGGTTTGCTTTATTTTGATGGTCAAACGGAAGCTGCATCCTTATTGGGCTACACAAATAATTTTTTTGTTGGTGGTTACAGAAATTGCTTACATGTGCGCCATCGTCCCTGAAGATTCTTTGATTCCTTATTATATTGGTTTTTCAACCGCATTTGCCGCATATTATTCTGTCGTGATTATTCCTTATTCTTTATCTTTACTATGTTATCTTTATGGTGCTGCATCTTTTTGGTTTTTTATCAAAATTGTCGGGATACATGATGAATTGATGTATTTAAAAAACGGAGGTTTGTTTTTTTTGACAGTATCATTTTTTACCATGATCCTGGCAATATTCAATTACCGTTCTGTCTTGAATGAAGTAAAAGCCCGAATTTTATTGGATGAATCATATCTTATTATTGAAAATAAAAACAGGGAGATCATCGACAGTATCAATTATGCGAAAAGAATACAACAAACCATTCTACCGGATCGACACACGATGGAAAGTTTCTTTAAAAAATATTTTCTGATATACTTACCAAGAGATATTGTTTCCGGCGATTTTTATTGGATGGTTCAAAAAGAAAATAAAATATTCCTTGCCGTGGCAGATTGTACCGGACATGGTGTGCCGGGATCGTTGTTGAGTATGGTATGCAGCAATGCACTGAAAAAAGTTGTCATAGAATCGGGATTGAACAATCCCGGAGAAATTCTCACCGAATGCAATAAAATTATCAACACTCATTTTTCAACGTCGCCACACTATATCAAAGAAGGTATGGATATTGGATTGTGCTGTTGGAATCAAAACGAAAATAACCTCTATTTTGCAGGAGCCAACATTGCATTATATCATTTTTCGGCAACCAAGCAGGTTCTGATGGAAGTGAAACCGGATGACCTGCCTATTGGTTTTCCCGGAGAAATCGTTTTTCATACGCAAAAAACGGTTATTGGCACGGATGATACGTTTTATTTGTTTTCTGACGGTTATCCCGATCAATTTGGTGGGTCCAAGTTCAAGAAACTTAAACACAGCAGGTTTATTCAATTAATTGAAAATTATGCTACATTGCCCATGCAAGAACAAGGAAACCAACTTTTAAATTTTTTCGAAGAATGGAAAAATAGCTACGATCAGATCGACGATGTTACTGTGTTGGGATTTAAAATTTCATAAAACCATTTTTTTCTTAATTTTGAATGTATGAAAATGGTAAGATTTATTTTTATTATATCAATTTTGGCTGTATTATATGGATGCAGGAAAGATCCGGCATGGCCGGTGCCATCAGGTGATAATCCTGACGATACCCTTGTTTATGACCCGACCCCTTATCCTTGGGTCAATCCCCCGGGATTTCCTGATCCTGTCTTTCCACCTGATAATCCTTTGACTGTTGAGGGTGTGGAACTTGGCCGTAAACTTTTTTATGATCCTATATTATCGGGCGACAGCACCCAATCTTGTGCTTCGTGTCATATGCAATTTGCTTCATTCACCGATACGGCCCGATATAGCAAAGGTATTGACGGAATTGAGGGCCACCGTAACTCCATGCCATTGATCAATGTTGCCTGGATGCCACGTTTGTTTTGGGATGGCAGAGCTGTCTCACCGGAAGAGCAGGCATTGCATCCAGTACGAGACCCAATAGAAATGCATAACACCTGGCCTGAGGCCGTCAAACGTTTACAAAGACATCCCAAATATCCCGCGTATTTTTATGAAGCTTTTGGTACGAAAAATATAGATTCTATTTTGGTGGTCAAAGCCATTGGCCAGTTTGTCAGAACACTGGTTTCGGCCAATTCAAAATTTGACCGTTATCTTAGAGGGGAAGTCATGCTTACACCCAGCGAATTAAGTGGTTTAAATATATTTACTACCGAAACCGGCGATTGTTTTCACTGTCATGGAGGACCGGCTTCGCCATTGTTTACTGACAACGATTTTCACAACAATGGTTTGGACGAAACGTTTTCAGATCAAGGATATGGTGCTGTCACCGGCAATAGTTACGATATGGGTAAATTTAAAACCCCCACGCTAAGAAATGTTGAACTGACCTCTCCGTATATGCACGACGGACGCTTTAAATCATTACAAGAGGTGATAGAGCATTACAACAGCGGTGTAAAGCATAATTCACCCAATCTCGATCCCATCATGAATTTGCCATCGTTTCAAAACGGATTGAATCTCAATCCACAACAAAAAGCCGATCTTATTGCGTTTTTAAAAACTCTCACAGACACGTCATTTATCCACAATCCTAAGTTTTCCAATCCTTTTACTCAATGAGTTTAAATGACATGCCTCTTCAAAAGCTTATCAGAAAGGGTAAATTCACCAATCTCTACTTAATCCGGGAAAAAAATGAGAAATATGCTTTGAAAGTATTTAAAAATCATGCTATTGCTCAAAAAGAAGCATTTCTGTGGAATCTTCTTTATCCGGAATTTCCTGCAAATTTGATAGAAGGTCACCAATTGAAGCGCCCCTGGATCAATGCCAAACCATTGATGAAAGTTGACAGAAAAAAATTTTACAACGAGAATCTTTTGAAGGAAATGCTACTTACTCTTTTTGGCCAAATAGAAAAATTACATCTCGCCGGGTATTTGCATTTTGATATCAAACCTGAGCATATTTTGGTTGATTCATCAAATAAAGTGTATCTCATCGATTTTTCAAATGCTCTGCCGGTCAGTGAAATCTCAACTGAAGAAAAATATCCCTATCCAACCTGTTATGCACCGCAGGAGTGTATATTTCATATAAACAAAGCCATTGGTCCCTGGTCTGATATTTTTATGGCATGCATGAGCATATTGCATTGGTTAACGGGGGAAAGTCCTGTGCCAAATGATAATCCGGTATTTTCCTTGCACGCACAATTGAATTTTCAATATCGTTCAAATACCATGTTTTCAAAGAAACTGAACCAAATTTTCGAAAAAGCTTTGAAACAACATATTTTTTTCAGGCCCCCACATCACTATGAAAAAACGGAAATTGAAAAATTTATTATTGAAGCTGTGAATCAAAGATTTGCAACGGTGTCCGACTTCATTGAAGCATTGAACAATTGCGATTATTTGTTGAACAGGAAAAATGTTCAATCTGATTTTTTTTCTTTTTTTAAAAATCTTTTGAAGAGAAGGTAAATTGATTCTACTTCATTAATAACATTGAATTTTTTTAATTGGTGAAATAAATTACATTTGCATAAGGGAAAATTGAAATGCCGCGATTTTTTTCAGCAAATAAAATTGTAAAATCAGCCGCAATATTTATTGCCGGAATTTTTTTTAACTCTCAGATGTTTTCACAAGATTTGAAGTTTGACTATATGGATGTCAAATCCGGCGTCACTTGTATTCTTGAAGATAATTATGGTTTTGTGTGGTTGGGTACGCCCGACGGTTTGATAAAACATAACAGTGTTTCATATCATGTTTACCGTTCTCATCCGGAAGACTCGAATGCTTTAAGCGGAAATTTCATTACTGCTTTGAGCCTGGACTCCTCCGGTAAAATATGGATAGGTACCACTACCGGGTTGAACCTTTATTTTCCTGTATTTGACAAGGTGTTTTCTGTTTTTAAAAAACACTCTATTGACCAAACTGTTGTACGTGATATTTACAGTGAAAAACATTATGTGTGGTTTGGTACGGATGATGGGCTTTATCGATACAGCTACAGCAATAACACTTTGTCGAAAATCATTCTGAAGGGATTGGATAATCTTAAAATCAACTCTATTGAAAAAGAAGGTGAAAATACCTTATTGATATGCTCGTCTAACCATGGAGTCATCGAATTCGATAAAAGAAAATTTACTTACAAACATTTTTTTCCATCCCGTAAAGAATGGAAAATATTATCCTCGCTTGAAACCAATCGTACGTATTTATTGAATGTAACTTGTTTGGTACGGAACGCTGCAGATTCTTGTTATTATATCGGAACCAAAGGCAGTTTCTTCAAGTTTTATCCGGAGAAAGATCAATACTTGATTTTTTTGCCTGAACAAATGCAACATATGTCGGGTAAGATTATGGTAACAGATGCAACTATGTTTGACAACAAACTCTTTGTTTCATCATATCTGGGATTATGGACTTATGACTTCGAAAATAAAAGATGGTGGTTCCAAAAAGAAAGTTTAGATGATAAATATGCATTGAAAACATTTGAACTCAACTGTTTAATGTATTCTAAATCAAATGATGTTTTGTGGATAGGGGCCAATTATGGGGTTTATTTATACAAACCCATCAAAAACAATTTTAATCATTTTGCTTTGATCGGAAAAGACAGTATCGGTGTGACAAACCTATCAGTTATGGGATTTTGCGAGGATACCTTAAACAGAATTTGGGTTGCAACTTTAGGTGGAATAGATGTATTGGATAAATCTTCAAAAAAACTTATTCATCACTTCAATACACGTGAAAATAAATTACACACAAAAATTTTATGCACTTTTAAAGACCGTCAAAATCGCATTTGGTTTGGAAGTTGGGGCGGAGGGGCTAATTATTATGATTTGAATAAAAATTCATTTTCTTTCCCAATACAAGCCGATGAAGGGCCCAAAAAACAAAGAATAGCAAACAATACTGTTTTTGCCATTACCCAAGACAATAGGGGAACAATATGGATGGCGACATACAATGGCCTTTCAGCTTATGATGAAACTCTGCAAGAAGTGAAAAACTATTTTACTTTGGATGGTTTATCTTCAAACATCATACTAACATTGGCTTTTGATCAAATCAATCATTACTTGTGGATTGGGACTGCCGGTGGTGTTAATGTGTTTCACACCGATTCCCAAAAATTTTTGACAAAACCTTTGCCCAAATTACCCTTGGCTTCCCAATCGGTTTATGTTATACATCCTCTTGATTCGGAACAAATTATGATAGGTACTGCCCAAGGATTGTTTTTACATAATCATAAAACCGGCCAATTATATTCATATTATGTGAATGACGGTTTGTCAAATGATTTTATATTGGGAATCGCGCAAGAGACAAAAGATGTGATTTGGCTGTCTACATACAACGGTGGGTTAATTCGTTTTGATTTTACCGAACCGGATAATCCGAAAATAAAAAATTACTCCGAAGTCGAAGGTATCCAGAGTGATGCATTCAATCAAGGAAGCTATTTCAAATCAAAAGATGGAGAAATCTATTTCGGAGGAGAAAATGGCTTTAATGCATTTTATCCCGATAATATTCGACACAATCGGCATATACCCAATGTTTACATTCAAAAAATTAAAGTTTTTGAAAAAGAACTTTCCACGGATAGTTCCTTTTTTCATAAAAACTATTACGAGATTTCATATAAAGACAGATTCTTGAGTATCGAATTTGTTGCACCCGAATTTAACATGCCCGGCAAAGTTTTCTACAGTTGGCGAATGGAAGGTTTAGAGGACGAATGGACACAACCTACACATCGCAATTTTGCCAGTTATGGCAATTTGCCCGGAGGCATTTACAAATTTCATGTCAAAGCTGCCAATAACGAAGGGTTATGGAATGAATCCGGTACATGGATTGTTATACGGGTCATACCACCGTTTTATCAAACCAAAATTTTTTATGCTTCGGTGTTTTTTCTTCTATTGTTGGGAGTTTATTTATATACTTATTGGAGAACCCAAAAAGTAAAAGAAGAAAAAAGAATACTCGAACTTAAAGTTGCCGAAAGGACCAAAGAATTAAACGAAAAACAAAAAGATATCCTTGCTAGTATAGAATATGCCAAAAGGATTCAAAACGCCATGTTGCCATCTTTAGATGGTTTCTATGAATTATTTCCAAAATCCTTCATTATTTACAAACCCAAAGATATCGTAAGTGGAGATTTCTATTGGTATTATGTAAATGATGGGATAAAATATGCCGCAGCGGTCGATTGTACGGGACATGGTGTGCCGGGGGCTTTGATGAGTATGATCGGAATCAATATTCTTAACAAAATTGTTTCGGATAATCATGACCTAACTCCGGGCGATATTCTCAACCGTTTAAATGACGAAATTGTAATGGCTTTGAAACAAGAAGAAAATACCTTAAAAAATGTGCATACTTCTGATGGTATGGATGTAGCTCTGGTGAAAATCGACGAAAAAAATAAAGTGCTTTCGTTTGCAGGTGCTTTCAGGCCATTGATATACGTGTTTGATCAAGAACTTTTTCAGTTAAATCCGGATAAATTTTCTGTTGGAGGGCAAAAAATATCTAATCATAAAAAATTTACTACAAAATTGCTCAATATATTGCCGGGGATGAGAATTTTTCTTTTTAGTGACGGTTATCCCGATCAATTTGGTGGTAAAGATGGAAAAAAATTGATGATGCGTAAGTTTAAAAATTTATTGCTGCAATCTTCACAATACTCTGTCAAACAACAAGGAGAATATCTGGAGAATTTTTTAAACGAATGGAAAAAGGGCTTTGATCAAGTGGACGATATTTTGGTTATAGGCATTGAGTTATGAACGTGTGGTATCATGGAGTATGAAAACGATAATGAGGTAATGTGTCGAAAATTAGTTTTGTTTCCCGAGAGTCGTTTTTTATTCGATAATTTATAATCAGTCCTTTAAAATTGATAGTATCAATTACCGGAGATGATTCTTGTTTTATCAAAACACTTTGATGAAAGATGCTGAGATTTGCATTTAACGGTTGTTTCTTTTTATCAAAATATTCTTCAATTTTTATTATATACCAATCGTTTGACTTAAGCTGTATAGAATCAAGTGAAAATATATAATTGCCTTTTTGAACAGAAATGATTTGCAAATTTTCATCCGGTGAACATCTGAAGAACGTTGTAATACTTCGGTAATTTTTTTTCATTCCACCGGTGTATTCAACTTCGTAGGGTAAGATATAATAAAGATTCTTATCATGCAAAGTATCACTTTGTGAATACGCATCAGGAAAAAATTTGAACATGAGGAATAAAGACAAAACGAATCCATTGATTATGCATTGATTATGTTGTATAAAAAGGGAGTTAATAACAAATTCAATTTTAGAAAAGAATAAAAACGTTTTATTCTGAAATGTAAAGGCAAACAAAAATTACAATTTGAAAATATTTGCAGGTAATAATTTCTCATGAAAGTTTGAATTTATTGAAGGGAAGGCAAATATCATACCATTTAAGTTCTGTAAATCAATGATTATTTTACCATTTCATAAATCCATTGTTGAATGGTAGATCTGACGTTCAATTGTACAATTTTGTTGTTTTCGGAAGATGGGTAAGTCCTGTTAGATAGAAACACATAAACAATTCCGGTTTCCGGATCGGCCCAGACCATTGTACCTGTAAATCCTGTATGCCCATAACTTTCAAAAGATATACCGTTGAACGTAGGACCATTGGAACCATCTCTGACCGGCTTGTCAAATCCCAATCCCCTGCGGTTAACATTTCCATTTTCGTTATTGCAAAAGGCACATTCAGTATATTTTGCTATTACAGCAGAGTCCAGCAATCTTTGTTGCCCATATTTCCCCCATTGAAGATACATTTGCATGATTTTGGCCATGTCGTTGGCATTAGAAAACAATCCGGCGTGACCACCAATACCGCCCAACATGGCTGACCCGGGATCATGCACATAGCGATGAATGATCCCTTGACGAAAATAAGTGTCATATTCCGAAGGAGCAACCCTATAGGGGGGAATTTTTTTCCAGGGATTAAACATAGTTTCACTCATCCCCAAAGGAGCATAGAAATAACGGCATGCGGCAATATCTAATGAAAGATCGTATTTTTCTTCAATTATTTTTTTCAGAAAATAATATCCAATGTCGCTGTATCTGTATTCTTTCTTTTTGAGAGGAGTGGAAAGTATTTTGTCATAAATGTATTTTTCCATTTTTTCGGTGGTATAGAGGGAATCTTTTACTTTGACAGAAAACTTTGTAGTTGAATCTTGAGAAAAATATTCCGGGTCCAATTGACTGTTCCTGATAAAATCAAGATAAAATGGTATCCAGGCCGGTAAACCTGCCTGATGTGCAAGCATTTCCTTTAAATTTACTTTAAAATAAGGGGTATGGGCTGTTAACTTTGGCAAATATTGGCCTAAATAGTGATCTGTATTAAATTCGTGGCGTTGATCGATTCTCATAATGAGAGGCAAAGTAGCGGTAATTTTTGTAACCGAGGCAACATCATATAATGTGAAATCTGTTACTTTGGGAGATTGAGGATCGTAGGTAAGGTTTCCGTAGTTTTTCATGAAAAAAACTTTACCATTTTTGGCTGCCAATATTTGACATCCCGGAAAAACTTTTTCGGAAATGCAGCGGTTGACAAAACTGTCTATTTTAAAAATGTAGGTTTGATTTAACTTCATTTCATCCTCAGTGAGATATTGAAGTATATCTGTGGCAGTCAGTTCGTATCCTGTACCGGCCAATAATTTCGGATGTGCCGTTACGGGCAGGCGCCCTTTGGCATCGCGGGCTCCAAACAATATTTGAGCAGTATAAAATTGTGCTTCTTTATCGTTGAGATATGCAATTACTATACTTTCAAAATTAGAAAGTGAAGCAAAGCTTTTTAAAAAGTAGGGGTTGCAAAAACCTACCAACACAACGTTGTTTTTCAGAGAAATCAATTGCAGTTTTTTTCTTATTTCGTCGCTCAATTGATATTTTTTCCAAGGTGTTTTTGAAGATATGTGATGTGAAATGATGATGAGATCATATTCTCCTGCAGCTTTTATCAATGAGTCGGCACTCCATTGTATGGAAAGGGAGTCAACGCGTGTATAATACTTTAATGTATTGTAGAATGTCGAGCTTTCATCGATGCCGGTGGAAATCCATGCTATTTTTTGATTGAAATCACTTATGGGCAAAGTGTTCTTGACGTTTTTTGCTACCGTGATAGATTCTCGAATTATTTTGTTGATTAAAGCACGATATTCGGTTTTGTTCAGCTCTTGTGGATTGAAATTTTTTGGGGCAGGATTTTGAAAAATATTATATCTTTCTTTAAATTTTAAAACTTTATGGCATTTCCTGGCTATTTCTGCAGAATCTATTAAACCTGAGTTGACAGCTTGCATGATGGAATCGATGGCTACGGGAATATTTTCAGAAAACAACAAAATATCGTTGCCGGCCAGCAGCGCTTTCACTTCCAGCTGTCCGGGCTTATAAAACTTACTGACGCCTTTCATGTTCAGAGCATCGGTAAATATTAAACCTTTAAAGCCCAAAGAATCCTGCAATATGTTTTTTACGATCAGGGGCGATAGAGTGGCAGGCAGTGAGTTGTCTCCTGTAATCGAGGGTAATGCAATGTGGGCAACCATAACCGAGGGGAGGTCAAAATTCATTAAGAATTGGAAGGGATATAGCTCGTATTCGTTTATTTGTTGTCTGTTAACATCTATTACAGGGAGGTCGAGGTGAGAGTCGGTGTGGGTGTTGCCGTGGCCGGGGAAATGTTTGGCGCAAGCCAAAACCCCGCCATCCATCAATCCTTTCATATACATCAAACTCTTTTTGGCAACAGCATATTTATTTTCTCCAAAACTTCGGGCATTGATGACAGGATTGTCCGGGTTGTTGTTCAGGTCAACCACAGGGGCAAAATTGATATGTATGCCTAAAGCCCTGCATTGATGGGCAATTTGTAGGCCCATTTGATAGATCAACGAGTCGTTTTCCAAAGCGCCCAGCACCATTTGCCAAGGATATTTCGGAGTGTTGTCCAGTCGCATAGCCAATCCCCATTCAGCATCGATTCCTATCATCAATGGGATAGAAGATTTCGATTGATACATTTTGGTGAGCTGAAATTGTTTTTCGGGGGTTCCTTGAAAAAAAATCAACCCGCCGATATTATATTCCGTTATTAATTTTTCTATCTCTTTTACATGTTTTTCATCTTTGTTTGAGTAGGCCGCCACCATAAACAATTGGGCAATTTGTTTTTTCAGCGGCATGTGCTTTATGATTGAATCGGCAATGGGAGTTGATGGTTCTAAAGAAATAGGGTAGTTGGTTTTTCCGTTTGATAATGAAAAGATCAAAATAATTGCTAAAACCGTTGATATTTTAACTTTTTTCATAAGTGTCGTAAAATTACAACCTACAATTTTTTAAAATCTTGAAAGTCCGATGAGTTGTTAAACGAATTTTGTTAATATTTTTTGTTTTTGAAAGTTTCCTTGGAGATAAACGGCATAATTATTGAATAATTTTGCAAAATATCCATAATTTTAGCGCATTAAATTTTAATTTGAGTGAATATGAAAATGTTTCGTTTAATTCTTTTTTTACAATTATCAATAGTATTGTTTTCGAGTCCTGTACTAAAAGCCCAGGAAGAAAATGATCCACAAATAGATAAAATCATTATCATGTATGTGGACGGCAAATATGAAGATTGTGTGTGGAAATCTTTGAAATTGACCGAAAATAGTAAATATAGTCGTCATCCACTGCCTTATATTTATGCATCAATGAGTTATTTTGAAATTTGCAAGAACGAAAAATTACAGGAAAAATATCCAAAGGCATTTTGGGATGCTGTTAAATATGCCGATAAGTTTAGGAAAAAAGACAAAAAGGGTGAATATTATCCAAAGTATGCCGAGTATTTCAAAACATTGAAAGATTCTTTAAATAAGCTTGGACAACATTATTTTATCACCGAAGATTATCGCAAAGCAAGCAAAACTTATAAGTATGCCATGAAACTTTTTAGTGATGACCCTGTGATTGTGTTATGGAATGGATTGTCTTTTGCCAAAACTAACAATTTGGGAGAGGCAGAAAAGAATTTTATGATCGCAATGGATTCTATCAAAACCGGATTTAAGCCGGACCCAATCACTGCGCCTGTATTGGCAGAGGGCTTGCTAATATATTCAGAGTGGTTGCAAGGTCAGGGAAAATCGGTTGATCCTAAATTGAAATCATTGATCGAGGAGTTTAAAAAATATGACCCTGAAGAGCTTGACCGGCTTAAAAAGGAAGAGAAGAAAAGACGCGAAATGGAACGGGCCAAAGAAGAAATTAAACGATTTCAGAGTGAACCCGACGATGATGAGTAACAATTCTTTGGGTTACTTTAATCCGGATGAAAATAGCTTTGATTGATAATTACGACAGTTTTACTTACAATCTGTTGCATTATTTAGAATCATTCGACAAATTAGATGTAGATGTTTTCTTTAATGATTTGGTGAATGTCGAATCATTGGATGCTTATGATGCTTTGGTTTTTTCTCCGGGGCCCGGTTTGCCTCATGAGGCCGGGCAGTTGATGAAAATTATCGAACATTATTGGGGACGTAAAAAAATGCTTGGAGTGTGCCTTGGTCATCAAGCGTTGGCAGTATTTACGGGCAGCAAACTCAAAAATCTTTCAAAAGTTTATCATGGGGTGTCAACAGAAATTAAAATATGTTGCAAGCATATTCTATTTCAAGGGATGCCTGATATTTTTCGAGCCGGGCGTTATCATTCCTGGGTTGTTGATGCAAAGAATCTAAAAGGAGAATGGCAAATTTTAGCGGTTGATCAAGAGAATGAGATCATGGCAATGGCTCACAAAATATTACCTGTTGCAGGTGTGCAGTTTCATCCGGAGAGTATTATGACACCCGAAGGGAAGATTTTATTGAGTAATTGGTTGCAATGGGGATTTTAATTTAATTTCTTTCTCAAACCCCAGTGGACACAGAGAGGCCCGGAGGTATTCACGGAGAGTTTCTTAAAGTGTTCTCCGTTTTCATCGACTCATTTTTGCATCAAAATATAAATGTCGGTGATTTGAAAACCTCACCCCGCCCTTATGGGCGCCCCTCTCCTTGTGAAGGAGAGGGGCTTGGGGAGAGGTCTTGACTTTCTCAATTGCAAAAATGCTTGCCTTCCTGGCATTTTCGTTTCTATAATTCGTAATTGCATCAAAATAGAATTGTCGGGGATTTGAAAACCTCACCCCGCCCTTACGGGCGCCCCTCTCCTTGTGAAGGAGAGGGGCTGGGGGAGAGGTCTTGATTTCTCAATTGCAAAAATGCTTGCCTTCCTGGCATTTTGCGTTTCTATAATTCGTAATTGCATCAAAATATAAATGTCGGTGATTTTAAAATCTCACTCCGCCCTTATGGGCGCCCCTCTCCTTGCAAAGGAGAGGGGCCTGGGGAGAGGTCTTAATTTCTCAATTGCAAAAATGCTTGCCTTCCGTGGCAAATTGCGTTTCTATAATTCGTAATTGCATCAAAATAGAATTGTCGGGGATTTGAAAACCTCACCCCGCCCTTGCGGGCGCCCCTCTCCTTGTGAAGGAGAGGGGCTGGGGGAGAGGTCTTGACTTCTCAATTGCAAAAATGCTTGCCTTCCTGGCATTTTGATTTCTATAATTCGTAATTGCATCAAAATAGAATTGTCGGGGATTTGAAAACCTCACCCCGCCCTTATGGGCGCTCCTCTCCTTAGGAAGGAGAGGGGCTTGGGGAGAGGTCTT